>CAIJZG010000147.1 GCA_903825065.1 uncultured Bacteroidota bacterium | reverse complement strand
ATGCTTTTAAAGATAAATCGGCGTTGGTTTTGAAGAGCTGTTCATTTTCAAAAGGCCTTCGATCATTTCTTGTTTCAGATTCGGTAAGCATATATGAATGATTAAGCAGAAAAATTAAAATCAAGTCGCGGAAGTCATGAATTAATGTTGCGTTTTGGTTTGAATGGATTTTATAGATAGTTGAATAAAAATTAAAAAGAAATTCCATAACAATCATTTGATTTCTATAAATTTTAAATTCCTTTGAATACCCGCATACTTGCTTCTCTTTAATGGAGAATTACGAAATATGTTCTTAAAGGTATCCTCGGAAATATTCATCCATTGGTTTTTTGTGAAGTTCAAAATTTCTGGTATTGGATTAAATAAACGCTCCTCGTTTGGTTTGCTAAAACGATTCCAGGGACATACATCCTGACAAACATCACAACCAAACATCCAATCATTAAATCGCCCTTTCATTTCTTCGGGAATAAAGGCATCCTTTAATTCAATGGTGAAATAACTGATGCACTTACTTCCATTAATTTGTTTATTTGGCTCAATGGCTTCTGTAGGGCAAGCATCAATACATTTTCTGCAACTACCACAATAGTCTTTCGCAAAAGGATCGTCGTAAGCCAATTCTATATCAACAATTAAGGTAGCGATAAAATAAAATGATCCGGCTTGTTTGTTGATGAGATTTCCATTTCGGCCAATCCAACCGGCTCCAGTTTTAACGGCCCATGATCTTTCCAATACTGGTGCTGAATCAACAAAGCCTCTTCCATGTCTGGCGCCGATCTCTTCATTTAATATGCTTAAAAATTGTTTCAGCTTTGCTCTAATCACATCGTGATAATCATTTCCAAAAGCGTATTTTGCAATATGAGGGGTATTAATATTTTGATTTTCTTTGGGATAATAATTTTGTAAAACAGTGATCACCGATTTTGCACCGGGCACTAATTTGGTTGGGTCAATTCTTAAGTCGAAATGATTTTCCATATACTGCATTTTCCCATGCAGGTTTTTATTAAGCCATGCTTCTAATCTTTTAGCATCTTCATTTAATATTTCTGCTTTTGCTATACCGCAATAACTGAAACCAAGTTCAGATGCTTTTTGCTTGATTAGCGAAGTATATTTTTGTAACTGATTCAAGGAAAACTAAATAATTTATTTACAAGCTGATGGGATCTGTTCATCAATTAAAGACTTAATATCCATATATAATCCTCTTTTTGTTTCTCTCAACAAACTATTGGTAAAAACGATACAGGCATATCCACGACAATTATCAACCAAGGGCCATGTGCCAAATAAACCAGGACAACTAACTACAGTTGCTTTGCCATTCTCATCAGTTTCCTGAATCCATTCACCTAAACCGTAATTAAATCCCTCTGCAATTTTAGGTGCTAGCTTTATGATACTGCTATTCGTTCTAAGGATTTGCATGTCATTGATCGACTTTTCACTCAGGATTCTTTTGCCATTGAACATACCTTTGTTAAGGATCATCACTAAAAAATTCATATAATCATTTGCAGTAGATACCGCTCCGCCTGAAGGGTTAACTGCATCTAAACTTGAGAAGCTCGTATTACGCATTAATAATGGCCTTGTAATTCGTTCTTGCATTAATTGATCGAATCCTCTTTTACCAACAATCTCAACTATGCGACCTGCAATATTTAATCCAATATTACTATACCTGAATTCTAAACCTGGATTTGTTTGAATTTCTTTTTTTGATGCAAAGTCAATTACTTCATCTTCCAATGAAGTAAAAGAGCGGTGCTCCATTATTTGTTTTAAAATATTTGGATCAGCTTGGATTCCAGTCATATGACTTAAGCAATCTCTGATAGTGATATATCCCTTTGAATATTTAGCAAATAAAGGTATATACTTACTTACTTTATCGTCTAAAGAAAGTTTGCCCTGATCTACAAAACTCATCACTAAAGCTGCAGTGAGCCATTTACTACAACTTGCAATCGGCGCTTGTGTTTTTGCTGTGAATTCGCCAATGGATTTCTGATAAATTAATTTACCATCTTTATAAATCAATGTTACAACGGCACCACCCAATTCCTTTTTGGAAGCATCCAATTTTTGATCCAATCCTATAAAATTGAATTGTGCATTAATTCCCTGAAAGAATAGCAGAAAAATCAATACAGTACTGACTTTTACGCATAAAATGTGGATCTTTACAGTCATAATTTCCGATTTTATTTAGCCTCGACTATTTACAAGGCATTAGAATGATTTTTGATTCTAATATATAGCATCCTATTTAAATCAAATGGGAAGTTAAACATTCATTCGTTAAGCAGTTCTTAATTGAACAAGGAGGACAATATATGAATCTTAGTAATTACACCATCAAGGCACAAGAAACAATACAAAAGGCCCAACAATTGGCTTTTAATAATGGCAATCCAAATTTGGAAACAAACCATTTGTTGAAAGTACTTTTGGCTGATACAGATAGTTCTGTTGGCTTTTTGCTCAAAAGAAATAATGTGAATATCTCTTTTGTGGAATCAAAAATGGATGAGGCCATTGCCAAACTTCCAAAAGTTAGTGAAGGAACGGAAGCTGCGCAAAACATTAGCCGTGATTTAGGCAATGTTATGTTGCAGGCTAATAAAGTTTTAAAAGAATTTAATGATGAATTTATTAGTCAGGAACACTTACTGCTAGGCTTAGTACAAGTGAATGATGATGCGTCTAAAACATTGAAAGCAGCTGGATTAACAGAAAAGGGATTGATAACTGCAATTAAGGATTTAAGAAAGGGTGATTCTATCACGTCTCAAACACAGGAAACTCAAATGAATAATCTGAACAAGTTCGCCAAGAATTTAAATGATATGGCACGACTTGGTAAGCTGGATCCCGTAATTGGCCGTGACGAAGAAATTAGGCGTACACTCCATATACTTACTCGTAGAAGTAAAAACAATCCCATATTAGTAGGTGAACCAGGTGTTGGTAAAACTGCCATTGTAGAGGGATTAGCCATGCGTATCATTAATGGTGATGTGCCGGATAACTTAAAATCAAAAACTATTTTTGCATTGGATATGGGTCAGTTAATTGCGGGTGCAAAATATAAGGGGGAGTTTGAAGAACGATTAAAAGGAGTTGTAAAAGAAGTTGCTGGAAGTGATGGTGAGATTATTTTATTTATTGATGAAATTCATACTTTAATTGGCGCAGGCGGAGGAGAAGGTGCCATGGACGCTGCCAATATTTTAAAACCTGCTTTAGCTCGTGGCGAATTAAGAGCCATCGGTGCTACTACATTAAATGAATATCAGAAATATTTTGAAAAAGATAAGGCATTAGAACGTCGTTTTCAGAAAGTAATGATTGATGAGCCTAGTCAGGAAGATGCTATTTCAATTTTAAGAGGATTAAAAGATCGTTATGAAACACATCATCATGTTCGTATTAAAGATGAAGCAATTATTGCTGCAGTAGAATTATCCAGTAGATATATCACTGATCGATTTCTCCCAGATAAGGCAATCGATTTGATTGATGAGAGTGCTGCAAAATTGCGTCTTGAAATGAATTCAATGCCAGAAGAGCTTGATAAATTAGAAAGACAAATCCGTCAACTTGAAATCGAAAGGGAAGCTATTAAGCGCGAGAAAGATGAATCTTTATTGAAAGATCTGAATATCGAGATCAGTAATCTTAGTGTTGAAAGAGATACACTAAAAGCAAAATGGCGTGAGGAAAAAGAAATCGTAGAGAGAATTCAAAATACAAAAGCCAATATTGAAAAACTAAAATTGGAGGCTGAACAAGCTGAAAGAAATGGTGATTATGGTAAAGTTGCAGAAATAAGATATGGCAAAGTAAAAGAGGAGGAATTGCTGATAGAAGAAGCTACTAAGCAATTGAATACCTTAAGTGCCCATAGCAAAAGATTGATGAAGGAAGAGGTAGACGCAGAAGATATTGCAGATAATGTGGCAAAAGCTACGGGTATACCAGTATCAAAAATGTTGCAAAGTGAGCGTGAAAAGTTATTGCACTTAGAATATGAACTGCATAATAGAGTTGTTGGTCAGGAAGAGGCTATTACAGCAGTAGCAGATGCCATTAGAAGGAGCCGAGCTGGTTTACAAGATCCCAAAAAACCTATCGGTTCATTTATTTTTCTTGGTACTACAGGCGTTGGTAAAACAGAGTTAGCAAAAGCTTTAGCAGAATATTTGTTTGATGATGAATCGATGATGACCAGGATTGATATGAGTGAATATCAGGAGAAGCACACTGTTTCTCGATTGGTAGGTGCACCTCCGGGATACGTGGGTTATGATGAGGGAGGACAGCTTACAGAAGCAGTCCGTCGAAAACCATATAGTGTAGTTTTATTGGATGAAATTGAAAAAGCACATCCAGATGTATGGAATATTTTGTTGCAGGTTTTGGATGATGGAAGATTGACTGATAATAAGGGTAGGATGGTGAATTTTAAGAATACCATTATTATCATGACTAGCAATATCGGAAGCTCAATCATTCAAGAGGCATTTGAAGATATCGATGAAAATAATGTGGACGAGATAATTGAAAAAACTAAATTGGATGTGATGACGCTATTGCGCCAGACAGTACGACCAGAGTTTTTGAATAGGGTAGATGAAATAATTATGTTCCAGCCTTTGTTGAAAAAGCAGATTCAGGGAATCGTAAAAATTCAGTTAGAAGCGTTACGTAAACTTGTTGCTGAAAATGGCATACAATTAAAATACAGTGATTATTTGCTTGAGTTCCTTGCTGAACAAGGCTATGATCCACAATTTGGGGCTAGGCCTTTAAAAAGATTAATTCAGAAAATGATTGTAAATGACTTGAGTAAGAAAATACTTTCTGGTCAAATAGATAAAACTAAAAGTGTATTAGTGGATGTATTTGATGCTGTGGTGGTATTCAGGAATGAAGAATGATAAATAAAAACAATCTTGAAAAACTTTCTTATTATTAGCAAAATCGTAAAATTTCATAGAGGTAATTTCAAAAAAAAAGAAGCATTCTACACAGAATGCTTCTTTTTTTAATCTATTATAATAAATTAAAAATCTGAATAATCAGTTGCGTGCGTAAGTATAATATCTGCATGTGAAACAGTATTCAGATACTTTGGTCTAGTTGAAATATCTTTCCAAACAGGGTCTGATGAAAATACTTTCCATTTAGCATCGCGCTCAGCCTGGCTATTAAAGCTTGTCATATAAACCAGGTTTGGCATTTGGGCGCCAACCAAAACAGACCCGTAAAACAATGCGTTAAATTGGAGACGTTCAAATAATTGAATTTCTTGTCCAGCATTAAACATGTCTACTTTGCTTCTATACAATTTTTCAGAAGATCCTTCATAAGATCTGAACTCATAAATTTTCTCTGCAACAGTGCCTGTTAAATTTGGAACAGCAAAATCTGGCATACCCTCAAACGCTTTTACAAGCATTGTTTCCTTTCTTTGAAATGCTGGTTGGTTAAAAGGAGTATTCAGGTAAGCAGCTCCATTTTTTTCATGATCTGCATCTTTCCAAATTGCTTCATCCAATTTTTCTACTTGATCAATTGATTTCATAGGAATGAGCACATAAATACGTTTATCGGTAACTGTATCATTCGTGATCGGTTTAAAAACCCCAATTTTTGTTATTCCTGCTTTATGTAAGGAAGGGAGATAAGCGTTTTTAAGGTATTGATCTGTTGATTGAATTTGCGCATTATCTTTTAAATGATACACGATAATTTGATAATAAATCTGTTTTGGCTTGTTGTTCAATGCCCAGGTACAAGTTGCCAAAAACATAAAACATAAAAGGGGGAGGGTTCTTTTCATAAAGCTGTAATTGTTAAAAATCGTTTTTTAATGATTTGTTAATTGAAGTTAGCAGATTTTTTTTGGAAAGCCCAGGCTGCGTTTCTTCTTTTGGCAGGGTCTTTGTAATTGATGAAAATGTTATAAAAAAAGAATTAAATGCTTTAACAATCCTTTAGTAAACATTTGGTACAATGATTGCATCTATAAAGTATTGTTCAATAAATTTTAATACATGTCCCAATTATACGCTAAACCAATTATGAAAATGAAAACTAGAAACATCCTATCTTTTGCCGCGATGTTGGCATTTGTATTTGCAATTGTTGCAACCTCATGTAACCGAAGTTCATCAGCTGTTCAGCCTGCTGGTCAACAATCATTAGCACTTTATCTTACTGATGGCCCAGGGCTTTTTGACTCCGTTCTAATTGATATCCAATCTATCAAAGTATTTGTAGATACCTCTACTAATACCCGTGTTCATGATAGCTGCGATTGGAATAGAAGAGGGGCTGATGAGCATATTAAAGATACTTCCTTTATATGGGTTGATTTAGGGGTTAAAGCAGGTATTTATGATCTGTTACAATTAAGAAATGGCGTTGATTCTCTTATTGCGGCTTCAACTTTTCCTAAAGGCGCCATTCGAATGATTAAAATCACAATTGGCACTAACAATACCTTAGTGAAGAATAGTGTACACTATCCTATTACAATTCCAGCTGGTGCACCTAATTATGTATTAATTACCACCAGAGGTGATGAATACGATGAGTTCCTTCCTGGTAGAAGTCGTTTATGGCTAGACTTTGATGTAGCACGTTCGATCGTTCAAACTAGAAATGGCTCGTTCTACTTACGCCCTGTATTTCACTTCTTCACTATAAAAGCAACTGCAAGTATTGTAGGACAGATTACTCCACAAAGAGATGCACAAGCAGTTTTAACTATCTACAATTCTACAGATACAGCTTATGCATTACCAAGTCCAAATGGAAACTTTGCGGTTCGCGGTTTGAAAGACGGAACCTATAGTGTATTCGTTAATTCAACAAGACCTTACTTAGATACCACTATCAATAATGTAATTGTTGCAGCGCCAAAACAAACTTCTTTAGGAGTTATCACACTGCATAAATAATATTTTAAGATTCATTTTAACGAAGGGGGAAGTATCAATACTTCCCCCTTTTTTTATACTTGAACTTTATAATGCCAACCATTGTTAGTACATTTCAATATGGAAAACAATAAATTCTTATTATATGGAGCCAACGGATATACCGGCAGATTAATTGCTGGATTGGCTGCTTCTTATGGATTAGTTCCGGTTTTAGCCGGTAGAAATAAAAAGTCCATTGTGGCATTAGCAAAAGAGCTAGACTTAGACTATCGTATTTTTAGTTTAAAAGATACCCGAAGCCTTGAAAATTCATTGTTAGAAGTTCCACTGGTACTGCATGCTGCTGGCCCTTTCCAATTTACTTCTCGATTGATGATTGAAGCTTGCTTGAAAACGAATACCCATTATCTAGATATAACTGGTGAAATCAGTGTTTTTGAACAAGCTAAACGATTTGATGAAAAAGCTAAAGCGGCTGGATTGATGATCATGTCTGGTGTTGGATTTGATGTTGTTCCAACAGACTGTATGGCGAAATATCTAAAAGAAAAATTACCCGATGCGGATCATTTAAAATTAGCATTTGCATCTATTGGAGGCATGTATTCCCATGGAACATCAATGACGATGGCCGAAGGATTAGGTGCTGGAAGCGCTGCAAGAATCGATGGTAAAATTACTAAACAGCCATTAGGTAAGAAAGGGATGTGGCTCGACTTTGGTGTTAAAAAAATGTTTGTGATGACGATCCCCTGGGGTGATGTCTCCACTGCTTATTTCACAACAGGTATCCCCAATATTGAAACCTATACTGCTGCTTCTCCAAAAACATTTAAGTATTTGAAATGGCAAAAATTGTATAACTGGATCTTGCGAACCTCTTTTGTAAAAGATTATGTAAAGAATAAAATAAAACAAAAGCCAGCTGGCCCATCTGATGAAATGCGCGAGAAAGCTAAGAGTCTCATCTGGGGTGAGGTAAGTAATGCATCTGGTCAAAAAGTGGCTGCAAGAATGGTTTGCCCTGAAGGATATACTTTAACAGCCATTAGCAGTTTAATGATTTGTCAGAGGGTATTAAATGACCAATTTGAGATTGGATATCAAACACCTGCTGCAGTATACGGTGCAGATCTTGTCATGGAAATTCCAAATACAACCAGGGAAGATATTTCCGCTTGATATTAATTTTTAATCTGAATTTAAGTTAGTCATGCGTTGCATCCCTTTAGGATATTCATTTATTTACTGCAACTTTGTCCCTTTACAAATTATAATATATTTACATGGCGCAAAATAGGAAGGCTGCAATTGGTTTTATTTTTATTACATTATTAATTGATGTTACTGGATTTGGGGTAATTATTCCGGTAATGCCTAAACTGATTCAACAGTTATTAGGTAGTAACGATATTAGTGTAGCTTCTGAATATGGTGGGTGGCTCACATTTGCGTATGCTTTTATGCAATTTATTTGTGCGCCCATTCTTGGTAATCTAAGTGATAAATATGGTCGCAGACCTGTTTTATTATTTTCGCTTTTTGGATTTGGGATTGATTATTTATTTCTTTCATTTGCCCCTAGTATCTGGTGGCTATTTGTAGGTAGAATTATTGCTGGAATCACAGGTGCTAGTTTCACTACAGCCTCAGCCTATATTGCAGATATTAGTACACCCGAAAATAGGGCTCAGAATTTTGGTATGATTGGTGCAGCTTTTGGAGTTGGTTTT
>CAIJZG010000146.1 GCA_903825065.1 uncultured Bacteroidota bacterium | reverse complement strand
TCTAATACAATACTGTCTGCAAAATTTTGTTGAGGTGCAAGTGTAATAATTTTTTGATAGATTGTTTTTCCTTTTTGAGTGATCAACAATTCGTCGTTGATATTTTTTACCGGGAATAAATAAATTTTTAGCTTACCATTTTCATCCACCAGATTCACAGCACCTAAATCGGTGGCTGCTGAAATGCCTTTTGTTTTTTTCACTGCGTACCAATATTCTTTCCAGGTGTCGGTGGCATAGGGTTCGAAGGATCTGTGTTTGAAAGGTGAGAAAGTACTTTGTTCTGCATTCTGGTTAAACATTCTGCCCGACTGTACTTCCACGTATTGTTTATCCGTATCAGTTAGATATTTTTCCCAGATCATTCCCTGGCGCGATAGTCCCCAGATCCAAATCTTTTTCCCTGCCTTATCATTATGATCAGCATAACGTACCATTCCAAAATCATCATCGTGATAATACCCTCCAAAGAAATTGGTGTAAGCGCCAAACACATGATAGGATTTATAGCCACCGAAATTATTGTTGTTATAAAATGCTAGATTCTTACCGTTTGTTTTATTGATGGGCCAATCGTTATACTCTCCATTATGACCGAGGTATTTATTACCAGGATAAATGAATTCCAAATTTCCATCTGCTTTTAAGCCTGCATTCATCCAGTGATAATAAGGTTGTTGATTTGGTGTGGTGTTATACCAAAAAGAACTGGTAGTAAAATAAGCTTTGTCTTTTTCTAGATTGATATCTAAACGCCAGTTGGTAGATGAAAGCAGGTCTAATCCACCTATTACACAACTGATACTTCCATCCGATTTTTTTAATATGGTATAATCAACAGGAGTGGCACAATTGGGTGTATGACCAATGATGCCATAGTTGGCTTCGAGTCCGCCGCTAGTCCATGGTCCGCGTAAAGCTACATCTCGAAACTTCACTGCGTGATTATAATAGAGAAAGGGTTTGTTTGTTTTTTTATCTATCGCCGCCCAGATCTTGCCACCAATTTCTGGAAGAATCATGATTTGGATATAATCATTTTCAATTTCAATAACCTTCCATTTTTTTTGAATTGGCTGGTCGGTAAATCCATCGAAACGGAAATAAGGATAGATAGCTGTGAAATTAGGAATTGGATCAGGATCTGAAAATGGATACGTGGTGAATTCCTTTTGATATTCTTTTATGCTGACTGTTTGTTGTGCATTTACTACATGCAATGACAGGGTTAGGAACGCTAACCAGAATTTTCTTTTCATCAATAATTATTTTATTCCTTGATCCATACGATTACACCCTTTGCTTTATCAATTGATATCGGTTCGATGCGCCCATTACTTATTTTTAATGCCCCGCCACTTTGAAATCCTTTCATGCTTGGCATGGATACTGTTGCTTTGTTTGGATCGATCCCCATTTTTTTCCAATCGATCTTTAATTCCACTTGTTCTGTTTGTTCAGACCAGCTTGCAATAGCGATCAATGCTGATTTTTCTTTTTTATACACTGTAGCTAAAACGGATTCTTTATTTGTTGAAGCTGGAACATTCTCACTCCAATAGCCAATCATTTTCGAACTCTTCATACCGAAATCACTCCATACTTTCCAAATGGAACGGGGATCAGCTCCATCGCTCCAAGGCATACGATTCGTCATGCCGTATATCATTCCACGATATGGATTGCCACCCCCTTCTAACATTTCTCCCATTAAGCCGAAAGGAATACCACTCACTTCTGTTAAGAAAAAGTCGGGTGTATTCTTTTCATAATCGAAGTATTCGCCGAACCATAATTTATTTAAGTAAGGGAAGTGCTCCATATATAAGTTAGCGCTATTATTAAAGCCATCGTTTTTATTGAATTGATTGGCAGAGTGCAGATCAATGATACCAGGATGTCCATCATGTGTCAACACACGTTTGATACGTTTCATTGTGATGCGATCAAAAGCTACATCGTCGAGATAGATCCCGTCAATGCCCACATTATTAACTAACCAATTCATTCCTTCTACATAATAATTATGCCACCTGCTCATACCACTATTTACAATGGCAGCGTCTTTAATTTCTGGAACAAACCAGGCAGGAATATAATCTTCGTTCACGTGCTCTTGTAACCAACTATATCCACCGCCTTTACCTGTAGAATAAATTTCATGACCCAAACTTCTGAGTGGGAATGTTTCATAAGCATGGTTCGATAATTCACGAACGGTATTATAGATTTTTACTTTTAGTCCAGCAACATGAGCTGAATCAATGAATGATTTCATTTTGCGATGCTCAATAAATGGATAGTTGATCCAAGGATTGATATCAGTAGCATGGTGAATATTGATGATGGTAGCACCTGTTTGTTTAATGGTATCTATTGGTTTGTAAGCGTGGAAGAAACGGGCACCCCATTGAAAATCGGTATTGATTGTATGGAATGGTGTAATGAGTAGAGTGAAATTATAATGCAGTGATTCACCTTTCTTCATATCTCTTGCACCACTATAATTTTTAACCAAAGTTGTCTTATTAATTTCTTCAATACTCACCGTTCCTTTGTTTTGATTACCCCAGGAACTTGGTAAAAGCAAAGGTTTTTGTAAATAGAAATTGGTGTTTAGTGGGCGCACATAATTTTCGTCGCGCAGGGAATATTGCAATCCTGCGTTCACATCTCCAATCCATGCACCATCCTGATTTTTAGTAGCTACTTCCCATTTCCAGTTAAAGGTGGTGGGTCTTTTACCACCCTTCAAACCAAGGCCCATCATGTATTTAGAGCATTCTTTCGTGAAAGGAATTTCCATCCCTATATTATTCAGACTGATATCAGTTAAAGCAGTAATGGTAACATCGTATACCATCATTCCATCAAATTCCAATGAACCCTTCACCAACATGCTAAGCTGATTGTTTTTACTCATTGCTTCCCAGCTTACTTTTCCTTCATTGGTTTCTGTATATTTTAATGCTGCTGCATTTAATGCTGTATTGTTTTGATAATTGTAAATAAATTGAATCGGGTTGCTCAGTATATTTTTCGGCGTTGCAATCAAGTCTGTCATTTCAGCATTGTAATAAGTTTGAATCTGTTTTGGTAAACCATCATTATTCAAAACTATTTTTCTACCCAAGATGCTGAGTTCGTTTTTATTTTGTTTAATTGGCGTGTAAGGTGCAATTACTTTATTCTCTTGTGCTAAAGTGCTGTTCAACCATTTTAAACGTGTTTGTTTCCAAGGTTCATTCTCTCCAGCGTTAATCGCAATAGTATTGCTAACCGTTAATTGAAATTGAATTTTTGTTTTGTGTTCTTTGTTGCCAATACTGATGGTTCCTGTATAAGCGCCTGCTGCTGCAGTTTTTGGAACATCCACTCCGCACCAAAATGCCTGGATATTTCCAGCATCAACTGCTACCGTTTTTTTCAATGGCTTTGCATCGTAAGTAGTTCCTGTTAAATTGATGCAGCTTAATTGTTTTGCTGCAATAATATTTCCAGCCGAACTTTTTAAATCAGAAAAATTTATTTCGATGGATGATTGATTTTTTAATGCTAATAAACCCAATTGAAAAGCGTACCATTCGCCTTTATCAGCGCTACCTTTGAATTGATTTTGAAGCCCCCCCGTAATCCATTTTTTTGGAAGATCGTGCGTCATCTTAATTGGGTTCGATCGATCTTCAGGGAAAACTATAAATTCTTTATTAGGTGATTTTTCAATTATTGTGGCTGTTTCTGATTTAGTAGCAATCAATTCCATCGGATAAAAACTATTCAAATCGTCGATGGATTCAAATGCCTGAACTTTTGCATTCGAAACATTGTTGTAAGACCAATTTGTTTCAGCAGTATTCTCAGGCTTTAAATATACACCGCGGGGATAATTAGACCGGCCTTCGTTCCTTAGTGGTAAATAGTAAATATAGTATATGCCTTTTCCGGAAATAGCTTCGAAATAAATTTCGCCCGATTCTCTGCTGATACTTTTTTCAATATGATTTAAAACTTTACGTGAAGTCTTAGCATCCTGAATGATGATGCGTTTATTTTCAGGATGGTCATCTCTTCTTCTCCATGGAATAACCACTTTTGCCACTTCATTATCTTTATCAACCATTACTACTACACGATGGTTTCCCAAAGAATCCCGATTCCAACAGTTGTTACAAGTTTTATAAGGAATGTC
>CAIJZG010000145.1 GCA_903825065.1 uncultured Bacteroidota bacterium | reverse complement strand
CATTCTTTCATTGTAATCATATTGTTACCTCGTGTAATAGTTAAGCCCTGCAATAGCAAAGCTGAGTAAGGCGCCTGTGTAATCGCCTCGTTGCAATTGCTCAATCCCTTGAGCAGTCATAAAGCCTATAATAAACTATGTGATAGGCTCACGATTTCTTTGAAACCAATATAGTATATTGTTCATTTAGGTTCTTTCTTTAAATTTAATGTAGGTGCTATCTTTTCTTCTGGATCAATAAACCTGCTAGGAGGATTAAAGTTCCAGCTGTCACCTGTAAAGATACGTATAGGTTTCCAGTATTTGTGCATAATGTTATTGACAACAACGCAGACAATAACTGCTACAACCACTGCTAGACCTGTTAAGATACTTCCCGTTAAGATGTTAGCGGCATTTTCTATGTCCATAATAGTCTTTCTATGAGTTTAGGATACAGTAATTATACTATATCTCTAGACCCTAGTCAACTACTTTGAGCCCCATTTTAACGCCCAAAATGTATAGTCTACATCTTTAAGACGGGCAGTAATAGCATATTCATACCCGTAGCTCATAGGATCAGCATGCCTGTGCCAAACAGGCTGTTCAACTGCTCGCTCCATAATCCATTTTCCAATTTCGCTTTCTTGCCATTCCATTAATGGTGTAGCGGCATATAGATCAGGATCTTCTACATCGCCCATCCTGAAACGATGTACAACAGGATTGTGTATTTCGTGTACCCGATCTTCGATAACCATGTAGCGATTTTGCATTACATTGGCAAGTTAAATTGTATCGGATCAGTTTCTTTGACTACAGGCTTAACCGGCAAAGGATCAGCAGTGATCAATCCGTTGGCCAATTGACTACGCTCTTGTACATTTTTTTGGCCTAGCACAACAATACCGTAATGTTTGTGATCCTTCTCTACTAACATGACTACACAACGGCCGGCTGGATTAGTGTAGCCAGTCTTGCTGATTAAGATGTTGTCAAATTTAAAGATACTGGGATTGGTATTGTTTAACCTAACATGTATAAACTTCTTACCTTTTGGTATTAAAATCTCTGCAGTCTTATCATCTGCATAGTTTCTAAGTGCATCGTTGTCTTTGATTGCACCCAGGAAACTGAGCAGTTCATTGGCTGTGCTTACATTGTTCCTACTGAGTCCTGTAGGTTCTTCGATGCTAGTATGTATAAGCCCAAGCCCACGAATATAGTTGTTTGCATCCTTAATGAACTCGTCAAACCCTCCGGGGTAAGTATTGGCCAAAGTCTCTGCCGCTCGATTGTCACTGCTAATCATCATAGCTTTCATCAAGTCATGTCGAGATACCAACATTCCATTTGGAAAGTGTCCACCACTTTTACCTTTTACCTTAACTTGTTCATTTAAGTCTGCACCACTGCGTAGTATAGTAATGGCTGTGAACAGTTTAGTAATGCTGGCAATAGGACGGACTTCATATGTGTTAAAAGATACTTGGAACTCTTGTTGTTCATAGTCGTACAATGCATAAGCGCCGCCTGCATAGCTTAGACTGGATGTTGCTAGTGTTAGAGCTAGTAATAATCGTTTCATGGCGTATTAAAATTATATCCTACAACTATTCCGGGCTCTTCTTGTACTTCAACAAACTTGCTTAGTAGTTCAAAGTTCTCTTCGGCACGAATAACAGCATCATAAGCCTTCTTCAGCGCAGGATTTTTATTTACTAGATCAGCTCGATCCTGTTCTATTTTGCGCTGTTCCTTAGCCCATCGCAACAGATCTTGGCTTTCTTGATCTAAACTTACTGTAGTAAAGCTACTGGGTAGCACTTGCCAACTAGATCCATTGAATCCTTCCATTGACGAGTTGCTGATACGCATCATTCCGATCAATGGGTTGCTGGTATTTTGTGGTATGTATGGCATTACTGAACCACCTCCGGTGACTGTTAGTCCTGCACCACCTGTTAGATTGTTGATCATTTTCTTAGCCCTTTAATGTCTTAGTTTATAATATTCATCACTCACTCCAACGGAGTATAAACCAATCACGCTGAGCCTCTGTTTTAAAACTCCAAAGCAGATTAGTCATGCGTGTGCCAACACCTTGTTCAGTTTGCCGCCACTCATCCATCTCATGTATTTTTTCTTCGGTTATTTCTTCTTTGCTTAGTACTATGCCCGGCAACTTGAACATACCGACTTGACAAGTTTCTAATTTCATAGAGCTTGAATCCTAGCAATAACTTCATTTGCTTGATCAAATTGTTTATACTCTAACAATGCCTCGATAACCTGTTCCATTTCTTCTTGCAAGTGACGCAGGTACGGACGCAGTCGATCCGTAGCATACGGTTGCGTCCAACGAATAGTGTATAGATACTTTGGATTCATAGATACTCCGAATATTTTAGCAAAAACATAGTATACTTTTTTTCGTCATAAAAGTCAATATGAATTTGCTCATTACAGTGTACCATACCGCCTTCCCATTGTTTATGATGTCTAAAGGTAAAACCTAATTTGCTTTTCATTTTATCTCTAATGATCATAACACTAGGGGGATTTTTATTGGCTAGCTCGCTTTTAATAACTAGCCAGTTATCATACGTCATTATGATTGTTTTCATGTACGTAACTCAAACCACATCCAATCTTTTTCGTGTTTAAAATAGATGCGTTTATTATGTTGAAACCAACGATCACCCATTGGGCCAAAAGTTACCTGCAACCAATTTGTTATCTCTTTGGTAACCTGCGCTACTTCTACACAATGATAGTTATAGAACAATGAGTTAATGATTACCTGTTTGTCGATGTCGTCTGCTATTTCTTGACCTACCCGATACATTATTTCTTTTTCTAAATTCATTTACGGGCTAACTCCAACAACATAACATACTTCTGATAGGCTTTTTCTACTGTGGGATTGTTTAGCCTAACATTCCTATCCTGCTCATAACGTGCTATTAGTTGTCGTTCTGAGTCCATTCTTTTATAGTGACCCTCTGCATCTGTAACAAAACCTATAAGGCTATCTAGTCTATCTTTGGGCATCAAGACTTCAACACAATCAACTTCTTCAATAGGAAATGTTTGATATTGATAAGCGGCATCACTAACAGTATAATTCCAAGCGTTGGTATGTTGCCACATGTTCGGTATTCTGCGTAGCTTACGATTGCTAGGATAGACCTGCATGTTAAACTTTTTATAAAATTCTTGTTCTACTGTCACGAGCTCCACCTTAATAGAAACATAGTTATTTGTTTGTCTTCTTTAAAGATAAAAGTGTCAAAGCTGATACGCTTGCCACAACGATTCTGTGTACACCATTGCTGTATAGGGTCTATATCAGACTCTTTAAGTCCGTAGTTTTCCCAACCTCTTGGGCCTACTTCCCAAGTTGCTTTTAGTTTACGCCCTGGTAGTTCATACCAAATGATTTTAGTAGGTTTCATACTAGCATAATAATTTCTAAGTAGATCACTAACTTTTGTCTTGCCCATTTGCCTGCCGTGTGATATTACAACTCGGGCATGGGATTTAGTGTCTGTTCCAGCCATGGTCTGCATGCCTCCCAAGTGCGATAGATATGTGCGTGACCGCCTGCACGAGTCCATTCAGTGCAATTGCTAGTACGGTCGTCAATTAAGATATCTCCAGTCTTACAGTGCCGCCACTTGTCATGACTAAATGGGCCAAGGAATACTGTAATGCCCGGAAAGTGTTCGTGTGCCCACCAAACTTTATCGCTGGCGGCATGGGGCATTGAGTAGTCATGTGGTAATGCTGTTAGAAAAAATAGATCATTGGCTAGTCCGGATGCTACTGCATTGCGACAAAACTCGACAAGCTCATGTGCGCCCGGCTTTAATGGCAAGTTGCGATAGAAGTGACTGTCATTCTTAATACGATCCCAATCTTCTTGAGGGATGCGTTCGTTGTCTTTGTTCCAACGCATCTTAAGAAAATCTTGTGCGGCAGTATGCCAATCGGCAACTACATCGTCCATGTCTAAGTATATTAACATCTTTTAAAATGTGGAACAACCCCACCGTTAACACCTTCAAATTTACAATCTCTTAATTGTATCCAAATAACTTCTAAATTTTCATCGATTGTAGAATATGAAGAAATGCTTTGTCGATGCATTTGAGATACTGGAATTCCGGGAACTAATCTTTCAGTTAATATAAATTCTAAAACCCCGTGAGGACTATTAATTTGTGGTTTAAAAATCTTTCTTAGATCCTCTATAGAAACAGTGTTGCTAGTATATGCAGGTAACATTGATGACTCTAATTCAAGCTGTGGTCTATAGTCTTTGCTTTCTGGATCCTTACGCGGTGTACTTAATGCTAAATTAGGCGGTTCCTTCATATGCGCCTCTTCAGCAAGTTTCATTAATTTTTTTGTTAAAGCTAAACTAGTTAATTCTTCAGCTTCTGCTTGGGTTCCATTATACTCCTCAGTTACCACTACTGTTGGATCATAAAAGGGCGGTATTAAATGATTTTCTACAGCTTTTCCTAAAATATTATTTTGATCTGATAATAGACCAACACCGCATAATATGTTTCTATAAAAAATCTTATATAATTGTGTATTTTCCATTTGTTTTCCTTATTGATATTCTACATCAACTGCAATAATAAATCTATCTTGTTGACTTTGTACAATCCCAGGCCGGTGCCATGTT
>CAIJZG010000144.1 GCA_903825065.1 uncultured Bacteroidota bacterium | reverse complement strand
AGTTAGATGAAAATGCCAATAAGTATATCCATCTTGCAGTTGATGGTGCCAATAGAATGAAGCGTCTTATTAATGACTTACTCCAATTTTCAAGGATAACTAGTTTACCAATAGCACTGCAATCTATCAATACCAATGAAATTCTAGATGAATTGCAAGAACTATTTAAATTGAAATTACAAGCTTGTAATGGTAGAATTCTAGTTGAATATTTACCTATTGTAAATGCTGATAAAACCCCTATGATGCAGCTTTTGCAAAACTTGATAAGTAACGCTTTAAAATATAAAAGTCAAGAACGTGACCCAATTATTAAAGTAAGTTCTAAGGAAGGTTTATTGGAATGGACTTTTATTATAGAAGATAATGGTATTGGAATTGACCCTAAATTCTTTGAAAAGATTTTTGTCATTTTTCAAAGATTGCATAGTAAAGATGAATACAGCGGAACAGGAATTGGCCTTGCTATTTGTAAAAAAATTGTCGAACGATTTAGCGGTAATATATGGTTAGAGTCGGTACCTGGTAAAGGAAGTAAATTTTATTTCACTATTCCTAAGTAATTGAAATGAGTCATACTTTAAAAATATTATTAGTTGAAGATAGTGAAGGAGATTTCTTTTTGGTACATGAATATCTCAAAGAAGTATACAGTAACGTAGAGATAGATCATTGTTGGCGGATTTCTGAGGCTAAACAAAGTTTATATAAGAATCAATACGATATTATTTTATTGGATTTGACACTTCCAGATAGTAATGGACAAGAATCAGTAAAAGAGATTATGGAACTTGTACAAGGCAAACCCTTAGTTGTTCTTACAGGCTATGCTGATAAAAATTTCGCTATAGATACCATGCAATTAGGTACGCAAGATTATCTAATAAAAGATGAAGTAACACCGAGTATCCTTTTTAAAAGTATTAGTTATAGTATCGAAAGAAATAAAATTCAACAGATGTTTCTCTCGAATGAAAAAAAATTCAGGTCAATCG
Organism: uncultured Bacteroidota bacterium; assembly: GCA_903825065.1. Classification (GTDB taxonomy): domain Bacteria; phylum Bacteroidota; class Bacteroidia; order Chitinophagales; family Chitinophagaceae; genus Sediminibacterium. The sequence continues at coordinate 22,479 of CAIJZG010000144.1, read as the reverse complement.
TAGAAAATAGTTCAGATGGTTATATTTTAATTGAAATGAGTGGAAAGGTTCGTGAGTTGAGTCCTTATGGAAAATTAAGAATCAATATAAATCCTATAAATGAGGATGGTTTTTTTAATATTGACTTAATTCATCCAGACCATCGAAATCATGTTCTTAAAACTTTCTTTGATGTCTCTAAAAATTATGGAGATATTAAAAGCATTGAGTTGAAATTCAAGATTTCCGAAAATAATTATCGTTGGATTGAATCTACTATTTATAATTTATTAAATGAGCCATCAGTTGCTGCAGTTGTTTTAAACTACCGTGATATCACCCTGCGAAAATTAGAAGAGGAGCAACGATATGCATTGATAGAAGAATTGATTCAATCGAATGCCGACTTAAAACAATTCGGTTTTATTACCTCTCATAATTTACGTGCTCCTTTAACCAATTTGCTTTCAATTGTTGATTTATTGGATATTAATAAAATTAAAGATGATCAAACGAAGGAATTGTTGAGTGCATTTAAAACTTCGACTTTTCAAATGAATGATACTTTAAATGATTTAATTAAAGTTTTATTCATCAGGGAAAACAAATTTCTTGCACTCAATAAAATTGATTTTCAGACAGTAGTTTCAAAGAATTTACACGATTTAAATGCCTTGATAAATAGCGCTGATATAAACATTTCAGTAGATTTTTCGGAAGCCCCATCTGTTTTTTTTGACGCTAACTATTTAGAAAGTATTCTATTAAACTTGATGAGTAATTCAATTAAGTTTTCTTCGCCCGACAGAAAAATTGAAATTAGTATGAAGTCTCGAAAAGAAGGTGAATTTACTATTCTGGAATTTTCTGATAATGGAATTGGAATGGATATGGATCGAATCAAGGATAGAATATTTGGATTGTATCAACGTTTTCATGATCGTTCCGATAGTAAAGGTATTGGTTTATATCTAATACATTCTCAAGTAACGGCATTGGGAGGTAAGATTTCTGTAAAATCGAAAGTAGATGAAGGCACTACTTTTTATATTACATTTAAACAGACTCAGGAAAAAGTACAATAAAAATAATCATGAAAATACTAGTAATTGAAGATAATGAAGGTGACTACTTTTTAGTTCACGAATACTTAAATGAAATATTTCCCGGTATAGAAATTAAGCATAACACCTTATTAAAAGATGCAATCAGAAGTTTAGAGGATTCAAGTTTCGATATTATACTTTTAGATTTGTCTTTGCCTGATAGCAATGGAACGAATAGTATTGTTGATATGGTTAAGCTTGCAAATGGTATACCAGTCATTGTTTTAACTGGTTTTGGGGATCTGCATTTTGCAATGGATAGTTTAAAGCTTGGGGTACAGGATTATTTACTCAAGGATGATGTTAACCCAATGGTGCTTCGTAAAAGTATTGGTTACAGCATCGAACGAAATAAAATTAGCACGATACTTAGAGTTTCGGAATCTAAGTACCGTTACCTTTTTGATAATAACCCTGATTTTATTTTTATATTTAATCCAAATGATTATTCCATCTTAGATGTGAATGAAACTGCAGCATTTCTTTTAGGTTTTCCCAAAGAGGAATTTCTTAAAATGAAAATCTGGGATATTTACGAAGTTGATAACCAATTGGAAATTGATCTTTTAGTTAAAAACTTATCAATTAATAAAGCCAGCGTTCATAATAAAATATTAAAAAGTATCAGTAGTAATGGTAATACATTTTACACAAATCTTGCTTTACATAAAATTAGCTATAACGGATTTGATGCAGTTTTGACTATTGGAACTGATGTAACTGAAAATATTTTGTTAGAGCATAAACTTGCTGATGAGCGGAGTAGAAAAACACGTGAAATTGCAGAAGCTGTAATAATTGCTCAAGAAAGAGAAAGGAGAGAGATTGGTTTAGAGTTGCATGACAATGTAAATCAAATATTAGCAGGCTCATTAATGTATCTTGGTCTACTCAAGAAGGAAATAAAAGTTGAATCGGAATTGTACAGGGACATAGAAAAATTAATAACTGAAGCCATTCAGGAGATTCGCACTCTTTCTCATAATCTTATACCGCCATCATTAAACGAATTGGAATTAGGAGATGCTTTAGATCATATTATTTCTATAGCAAAAAAAACAACTGTTTTTGAAATTCAGAAAGATCTTTATGATTTTAAAGAAAGCGAAATATCCAATGATTTAAAACTTACTATTTACCGAATTATCCAAGAGCAATTCAATAATATCTTTAAACATGCACGGGCAAAACACATTCTAATTAGATTGTATCAAGAAGATGATACAGTTATCCTTTGTATAAAAGACGACGGAAGAGGATTTGATACTACTACTACAACACATGGTGTAGGCTTAATAAATATACAAACCCGTGCTTTATTATTTAATGGGGAGATGCATATCAATTCAAGCCCGGGGAATGGTACTGAAGTGATTGTAACATTCCAACTTTAAGAAAACAAAATTTATAGGAACAAATATTAAATATTTACACTTTAAAAGTATTCCTGCTTATTGTTATATTACAAATAGTACAAAATCGTCATTATGTTATAATAATTAGTTCATTTTTGCGTTCTACATGGGCCATTCAAATTTAAATGGATGGAATGCTTCTTCTTGGAGCTTTCTGAACCCCTATAAAACGCATATGTACAAGAAGATCTTCATACCATATTTAGTATTCATTGCAGTTTCTATAACCCAAGTTGCATTTGCACAATCCCCTACAGATCCCGCTAAAGGTTTCCAGGTATTTGTTGAAAAAAGTGCCAATTTATCATCTCTCGAATCCGAAGGTCCAATCGCTATTGGAGAAGACCTTACTATTAATGGAAATTATCAAGTTGCTGTTAAGTCAACTGGCAGTTTCTACGTGAACAATTCATTGATAAGTTTATTTGTTAACGGCAGGGTAATTTACCAATCGGGAAATGCTTTACAAGTAAATAATGGGTATGTTAAAATTGGTAATTTAGAAAATTCCAAAGTTTGGATTACAGATGACAAAGGCAATTATTCAAATATGCAAATCTGTAATGGCTCGTATAATAGTACTCCTAGAATACAATTATTAAATAAGGCAAACATTTTAAATATTACTGACTCTAAGCAAGAAGTAGAAGATAATGGTTCTATCGATTTTGGGAAAGCAATGGAATCGATGAGAAATTCATCTAAGACAATTTCGGGAAAATCAAATAATGTTCAGCTAACTGATATCAATGATAATCCTGTTATTATAAATAAATATCCATCTCAAGTAAAAATTACTTTAAAAACTGGCAATAACTATTTATATATCAGTGGGAATGATTTAAATAGCATTTCTGAATTGACCTTTACAAATAAACCTGATGCTAACCATGTTTTAGTAATAAATGTTGATGCAAAAGATATTTATAATTGGCAAGTATGGAAACATTTGGGTGTTGGCATTAATGAGAGCCCCTATATCCTATATAATTTTTTTAATACCACAACTTTAAATATTCAAGGATTAAATTCTATAGAGGGAACATTGTTTGCGCCTTATGCTGATATTCATAAAAAGGATAATAATGCGAATATAGAAGGACAGATTATAGGAATATCTTATGAGCAAGTATTGGGAGAAAACCATTATGCCAACTTCGATGCAGATGCTGAAGAGATTGGTTGTAAAAAACCAACTGTGGCAGCAATAACCGGAAATAATACTGTATGTATTGGTTTGAAAATAACGCTTAATTCAGATACAAAGGGCGGGACTTGGTCATCTAGTGCCAGTAATATAGGATCTATCAATAATAATGGGGATATTACAGGGGTTACTAAGGGTAATTTCATTGTTAGTTATTCCCTTACAAATGCATGTGGAACTACAATAGTTACTTCTAATATAACTACCACTGATTGCGGAATAGTAGCCTCAGGAAATACGGGTGGACTAGAAAGTAAGAGTTTAGGTGATGCAGTTGCAAAAAGATTATATACAGCAGTTACGAGTAGCAATTTGCAGATGAAGCCCTATCAACAACTACCAGTTTTAAAGCAATCAATAATTTCTAATAAAGTAACTGGAATTGGTTCTCAAATTAATCTCCTGGATTTGTTTCCAAAACAGTTGTCAAATCCTGGAATCACTCCATACATCACTTCACCAACAGACATAGTAAGTATTACAAATGCTAAAGCAGTTGCTTCTTCTGATTATACTTTAAATGGAACATGCAAGGCAGCCGTATTTGCTACATTAACACAGTCAGCCATCTATGATCATACCAAAGCAGTTTGCGATAGATTAAAGGGTGCAACTATTGAAAATATAGAGCAAATTAATTTGTTAGGTTTTAATTTGATGCGGTATAATATGAAATACGAGGATGGGCATCTAGAAAATATTATCAGTTTTTCGGCTTGCACAAAATCTGGTAGCAATAGTTTTTCCATTCAGTCGAACTGGTTGAAAAGTGATTATGTAATTGAAGATAATATGTACAATTTTCAAGTATGGGGTGTGTCGAATGAAATACTTGGAGAAATTACACAGAAGATTTTAGAACAACTCGCAGCCATAGCTGCTCTTGAACAACCTTATGCAATTAAAGCTTTACCCCAAACATATATTATGGGAGTAAATAACGATGCAGGTTCCATTAATTTGAAATTGTATAACGGCAATCAAGGTGTGAGCGGTTACTTTGAAGTTTCTGAAAATGCAAATGAACAGAGTGTTTTAGTTAATAAGAAAAATATTCCTTACTCCATTGGTGCTACTACTAATTCGATCTTACAATTACCTGCTTCAGATATTTATGAGTCTACCATTAAAATGTATCAGAATGATTCATTAATAGATGAAATATTTATTTCAGATGGAGCATGGAATGTAGATTATGTAGCTACCAATACTGTTGTTAAAAAATTTGAAATAATGAATGACCCAAAGCGGGTTGTGACAGACGATTATCCAGTTTATCGCAATATTCATTTAGATGCTGCTACTAACACCTATGTTAGTGCTTATAAGCTATTACGTGGGGGAGGTATAACAAAAGATTTAACAGGGTATAAGACTTTTAAATTTACAGCATCTGGTAATGCTGAACTACATATAACTTTGGTAAAAAGCTCTATAATAAATTGGAGCGATCAATATACTTTGGATATTCCATTATCTAATGATTCAAAAGATTACATTATTGATTTAAATGATTTTATATCAACAGCAACTAAAGTTAAAATTAATCCGAATGATATCAATTCTATCGTATATACCATGGGCTCTATGAATGGTTCGTTGGTGAATGTAAATGTTAGCCTGAGCAATATTTCATTTAGCAAGGAATCGGTTGCTTATATTGAATCGCTACAATCAAAAACTATCAATGTGTTTCCAAATCCTACTAGTGGCAAATTCAATTGTGTACTAAATTCTGATAAAGAATTAACAGCAAATTTGGAGGTTACAGATGCTTATAGTGGGATCAATTTATTTGCAAAAAGCATTTCCCTATTAAGGGGAATGAATACAATTCCAATTGATATTTCTTCCTATTACCAAAATGCAACGGGAGGAGTTTGTGTTATTTCGATAAAAAGTTCAAATGCCACTTATTCTTCAAAAAAAATAATGATAAAACCAAATTAAAGAGACCCCCCCTTTACTAATTTTGATTCTACTGTAGTTTCAAATGCTAATTCCTGGGTTCCGTTATTTGAAAGACATTCCATCATTTGTTTAAATGCCAATTTTCCAAGTTTATAACCACTTGTTTCAACATAAGTTATTGGAGGATAAAAAAGGGTAGGAATAAATCCGTTACTAATAGCCAGCACCGATATCTCAGAGGGAATATTCAATTTCAATTTTTGAATTGCTTTCATCACTCCAATAAGTATTTCATCACTCATACAGAAAATAGTATCAACCGTTTTATTCTTAGTTAAATATTCTAATGCAATTTCAGTTGCATTTTCAATATCAAGTGCATATTCTATTGATAATTTAGTAGCAGTTGATTTTAGTTTAAAAAATTGGCGGAATGATAATTCCCTTTTCTTCGTAATTGAAAGATTGGCATTCCCGAATATGGCGAGTATGTCTTTCTTTTTAGCTTCAATGATTGCTTCCGCTGCTATTTCACCAACACTAGTGTCTGCCATGCAAACTTTATTCAAACCGGTAATTTCAGGAACGATATCAAAAAAAATGGTTTTTATTTCTAATTCTTTCATTTTCAGAAAACTACTCATGTCTTTCGTGCCGGTACTCAAACAAGCGAATAATCCAGTAACCCGATTTTGTCGGCAAAGTTTAAGGTTGTCATTTTCAATGTCAATGTTGTTGCTCGATTGTAAGATGATTAAAGAGTAACCCTCTTTTCTGCTTTCTTCTTCCACTGAGGCAATAAAACTGTCGTAAAAAAAATTTGAGATAGTTGGAACCATCAGTCCAAATATTTTACTATGCTGTGTTCTTAATTGAATGGCACTTGCATTTGGTTCATAATCAAGGGCTTTTGCCAGCTCAACGACTTTCTTTTTAGTTTTTTCAGATATATCAGGATGATTCTTTAAAGCTCTAGATATTGTTGATATGCTTAGGCCCAATACCTCTGAAATCTTTTTTAGTGTAGTATTCGTCATATATAAACTATATCGTTATCTAAAGTAGGTTAATTTTCGGTTATTATGATTTGATAATGCTCTCAGAAGAGTTTCAAAGTATAATTATTTCATCAATGGATTTAAAATGAAAGATTTAACAGAAAGATATTTCAACAACAAAGCATTTCGCAATCGTTTGCACCTTTTATTAAGCTTTTTTTAAGCACTTTTCTTGCAGCGGGAGCTCTATTTTCATGTCCTGAATAAGGAAATAAAAGTTATTTGGTTGCTTGCTGAGTTCATTATTATCTAGATTTCGTTTTGACCAACGTTTTTTGGACTCTAATCCCCTCATTGGTAAGCAAAAAATTAACGATTTATTTTTATTTTGAATAAAATGTGTACTTTGTACACGCTTGTTAATTATTAAACTGCTATTTATGAATCTAAAGATGCTTGCCAGACTCACGCTCGTGGGTCTATTTGCCTGCGTATTATCGCTATTTTCACAGGCTCAGAACAAAACCGTCACAGGTAAAGTTACAGACGCGAAAGATGGATCAGCGTTGGTAGGTGCTTCAGTGGTTGTTAAAGGTTCTAAAGTTGGCGCACAAACTGGTGCTGACGGAACTTTTAGATTACCTGTTGATGCATCTGTTAAAACGGTGGTTATCTCTTCTGTAGGTTATGCCTCACAGGAAGTAAGTGTACAAAACACTTCAACTGTAAACGTTTCTTTAAAAGCAACCAATGAGCAACTGAATGAAGTTGTTGTGGTTGGTTATGGTACTGCTCGTAAAAAGGATCTGACTGGTTCTGTTACTTCAGTACAATCAAAAAACTTTAATCAAGGTACAATTACTGCACCTGATCAATTATTACAAAACAAAGTTGCGGGTTTAGAAGTAACCAATCAGAGTGGTCAACCTGGTGCTGCTTCTGTTATCCAAATCAGAGGTACTTCTTCTATTCGTTCAAGTAACAATCCGTTATTTGTAGTTGATGGAGTTCCTTTAGATGGTGGTACTGCTAGTCCAAATTTAGGTAGTAACTTAGGTTCTACTGCTAGCTCTAACCCTTTATTATTTATCGATCCAAGCACAATTGCTCAGATTGATGTTTTAAAAGATGCTTCTTCTGCTGCTATTTATGGTGCTAGAGGTGCTAATGGTGTAATCGTAATTACTACCAAAAAAGCAACTGCTGGTCCTATTAAATTAGAGTTTGGAACCAATTTTGGTTTTAACGCCGGTTATATGAGAAGATTTAAAGTTTTGGATGCTACTCAGTATCGTTCAGCTTTAGCTAAATATGGTGAACCAAGTAGTTTAGATTTTGGTTCTAGCGTAGATGCCTTGAAAGCAATTACTCAAAACACCATGTCTTCTAACTATAATTTCGCCGTAAGTGGTGGTAATGATTTCGGAAAATTCCGTGCTTCATTCCTTGCTTCAGATAACATGGGCTTATTGAAAAAAACCGGACTTGAAAAATACCTTGCTACAATCGGTGGTAACTACAAGTTCTTAGATAAGCGCTTAACAATTGATTTCGGTATCATTACTGGTAATTATGCTCAGAGAATGACTTCTGTATCAAATACAGCAGGTTCTCAGGGTAATATCATTTCATCAGCGGTTAGTTGGAATCCAACACAACCTTTAACTGATGGTAGTGGTATTTATATTAACCCATCAAATGGTTCTGGTAATCCTTTAGCATTTAACGATGCTTATAATGATGTAAGTTCTGTATTTAATTTCTTAGGAAATATTTCAGCTTCTTATAAACTTACTGATAACTTAGAATACAAAATATTGTTTGGTCTAAATCATAGTAGAGGTACAAGAAATATGAATATCGATGGTTGGTTAGCTGGCCAAAACCAAATTTCTGGTGTAGGTTTTGCTAACATCGGTAACGCTACTTTGAATTCTCAAACAATTACGCATACATTAAACTATCATACTAAATTAACTAGTAACCTTTCTTTAGAGGCATTAGCTGGTTATGAGTATTTTAAAACTGATTTTTCTGGTAATGGCATTTCTGCTTATGGGTTTAATACCAACTTAAGTCAGACTGCTAGAATTCCAATCATGTATACTTCAATTATGCAAGATGCGAAAACTCAGAATCCTTTCTACAGTTATGCTAATCCAACTTCTGAATTACAATCATATTTCGGAAGACTTAACTTGAATTACAAAGACAGATATTTGTTAACTGGAACTATTAGAGCTGATGGTTCTAGTAAGTTTGGTGCTAATAACAAATATGGTTATTTCCCGTCTATTGGTGCTAAATGGGTAGCTAGTAATGAGAAGTTCATGAACGACAATAAATTGTTCTCTAACTTAGCATTCCGTGCTTCTTACGGTATCACTGGTAACCAAGAATATCCAGCTGGTTCTTCTCAAGAGCAATTTAATTTGAACTCTTATAATAATGCTCCACAGGTAGTAAATGGTAACCCTAATTTGAAGTGGGAAAAAACTGCTTCTTACGATTTCGGTGCTGATTTCACATTCGCTGGAAACAAAGTATATGGTTCATTTGATTACTATAACAAGAGCACTTCAGATATCTTGTTCCAAACAAATGCTATCCAACCAGCTCCAAATTCAATCTCATTCGTAAATCTACCAGGTGCTAGAAATACCAATACAGGTTTTGAGATTGCTTTAGGTGCAACAGTTGTTGATAAAACAAATGTTACCTGGGATGTTAACTTTAACTATGCTAACACTAAAAACAAGATCACTAATTTCACAGATCCTAATACTGGTAAAGACTTACAAGTTCAAACTGGTCAGATCAATGGACAAGGTGTATCTGGTACTTTGGCACAGGTTATTGCAAACAACCAACCAGTTAACGAATACTATTTAAAACCATTTAATGGTTTTGATGCAAACGGTAATCAAATTATTGGTGCTAATCCACAATATGCTGGAGATCCAAACCCGCATTCTTTTGTAGGTTTCTCTACATCTTTACGTTTAAAGAAATTTACTTTCTCATTGAACGCCGGTGGATCTTTTGGTTATTTGATATATAACAATACTGCTACTTCTATTACTAATATTTCAGGTATTGCACAAGGTAGAAATATCGACTTAGCTGCTTATAATTCTGGTGAAAAACCAAGCAGTGGTGTTGGTGCGTCTACAAGATTCCTTGAAAAAGGTGATTATTTCAAATTAAGAAACGTTACAGTTCGTTACAACATTGGTAATGCTGGTAAATACATCAAGAACTTGAGTGCATTTGTTAGCGGAAGCAATTTGTTTGTATTGACTAAATTCACTGGTTTTGATCCTGAAGTGAACATCGACAAGAGCAACAACTCATATCCTTCTAGGTCTATTGAGTATGTTCCTTTCCCTACTCCAAGAACTGTTTCTTTCGGGTTTAATTTCACTTTATAATCAATATCAAAAAATAGTATATGAAACCAAATAATATATTTAAAAAATTCGCAACTCCATTCCTTGCAATTCTTGCATTGGCGGGTTGTACTAAATTGGATGAGCATCTGAATAGCACGCTCACCAATGCCCAGGTTTCCAGTGCGCTGGGAAGTGCTGGTACTGGATTATTATTATCAGCCGCTTATTCTGATATTGGTGGACCACTAACAGGACAAGATCAGGTTTTCTCTCTTGAAGAAAATACCTCTGATGAGTCTTTGGTTCCTACAAGAGGTGGTGACTGGGATGATAACGGTGTTTGGAGAGTGTTACACGCACATACTTGGAATGCAGACCATGGTCAAATTTTGAGTGTGTTTAACAACTTGAACAAGATCAACTTCGATGCTACCAACGTTTTAGGATTCGGTCCTAGTAAAGGTCAAGCAGCTGAAGCTAGATATTTAAGAGCTTTGTCTTTATACTATCTGTTAGATTTATACGGGCAATTCCCTGTTAGAAATCCAGGTGATAACTTGTTGTTACCTCCAACTGTTAAAACTGGTGCTGATGGTGCTGCGTTCATTATTAGTGAGTTAACTGCAATTTTGCCAGATTTACCTGCTAACAATGGTCCACATTTAGCTAATCCTGATGCTGCTAGAGTATTATTGATGAAGTGTTACTTACAAAAAGGTACATGGGCTAACAGAGCTGCTCCAACTTATGATGCAGCAGATATGGCTCAAGTAATTGCTTTAGGTAATACTATTATCACAAGTGGTAAGTATAGTTTCTCTACAAACTACTTTGATAACTTTAGCCCTAACAATCATAGCACTCCAGAAGCAATTTTCGATTACCCTAACTTTTCAGGTGTAAGCGCTAATAACTCTGGTATTGCTGGTCGTTGGAATATGACTTTGCACTATAATTCTTGGACTCCAAACAATCCAAACGCTGGATGGAATGGTTTTACAACTATTGGTGATTTTTATTCATCATTCAATGTAACTGCTAATCCAACAGCTTACGGCCCTACGGATACTTTATTAGATCCTAGGATTGGTGGTCGTTACTACGCTGGAGCTACTGATATTTCTGGTGTTAGACCAGGATTCTTGGTTAACCAACAGTACAACGAAAATGGTGTAGCTATCAAAGATAGAAAAGGTAACCCGTTAGCTTATACAGCAGCAATTGCTCCTGATATGAAAGAAACTGGTTCTAATCTGGAAGTTACTGGTATCCGTGTAGTAAAATATGCACCAGATTATGCTAACTATGGCGGTCCTTCAGGAAACAACTTAATGATCTTCCGATATTCTGATGTATTGTTGATGGTTGCTGAAGCGCAAATGAGAACTGGAGCAACAGCTGCTGGACTTGCTTTAGTGAATCAATTACGTACTGCAAGAGGTGCTGCAACTCTTTCTTCTTTAGCTTTAGTTAATACTGCTAACGTGGAAGATCCAAACACTCTTTTAGCTGAACGTGGTAGAGAATTATATTGGGAAAGCAGCAGAAGAACTGACTTAGAGCGTTTCGGTGTATACTTGAAACCTTGGCAGTACAAGCCTTCTGATGATCCTAAAAACTTAATTTTCCCTATTCCTAATCAAGCATTGGCTGCAAATCCAAACTTGAAACAGAATCCTGGATACTAAGATTTTATATATATTGATAGGAAAGACCATGATTTCATGGTCTTTCCTTTTTTATAGAAACGCCGTTGAAAAAGAATTGATTTTCTTAATTGTTTTCATGAATATATCTTCGTGCAGTCTTTAGATTATCAATTTACTTTGATAAGTTTTATATTTTAAATTCCACTTATTCAATTGATCGTGATGAAGTATTTTTCTGCGCTTTTGTTGATTTCCATTTTGTTTTTTAATAGCTCATGCAAAAACAAAAAAGAAGACAAAACGCTATTTCAATTAATGGAAAATACAGGCATTAATTTTCGAAATGACGTGTCCGATGGCCGTCTTGAAAATAGTTTTCTGTTTAGAAATTTTTATAATGGTGGCGGAGTAGCGATTGGAGATATTAACAATGATGGGTTACCGGATGTGTTTTTTACATCCAATATGGGAGATAATAAATTGTATTTAAATAAAGGCAATTTTCAATTTGAAGATATTACCAGTAAAGCAGGATTTAAACAGGATAGCATGTGGAGCACTGGTGTTGTTTTTGTTGATATAAATAACGATGGCTGGTTAGATATCTATGTTTGCAATTCTGGGCATATGTCAACTGGGAACCGACGAAATAAATTATACATTAATAATCACAATGAAACTTTTACAGAATCAGCTGCTGCTTATGGACTAGATCATAAAGCGTATTCCACACAGGTTTCATTCTTCGATTATGATATGGATGGGGATCTGGATTGTTTTATGATTGATAATAGTCCTATCCCAGTTAACCAGTTGGGTTTTAATAATCGAAGAGATCTTCCAGAAAAAGAATGGAAAGTAGGAGAGTTTTTAAAAGGAGGTGGCAATCATTTATTTAGAAATGATAACGGGCATTTTACGGAGGTAACAAAAGAAGCAGGAATACATAGCAGTTTAATTAGTTTCGGTTTGGGAATTTCTGTTGGCGATATTAATGGGGATGGATACCCTGATATCTATGTGTCGAACGATAGTTATGAAAGGGATTACCTCTATGTGAATCAAAAGAATGGCACTTTTAAAGATGAATTTGAAGATCGAGTAAAACATACCAGTTTCTCATCAATGGGATCTGATATGGCAGATGTAAATAATGATGGATCTCCAGACATATTCAATACGGATATGTTACCTGATATTGATTATCGTTTAAAGACTACAGGTGCATTTGATAATATTGATCTTTTTAATAGTAAACTCAGCTCAGGATTTTACTATCAGTATGTAAAAAATTGTTTACAGATCAACGACAAATCTGGAAAGTTTAAAGAAGTTGCAAATTATGGTGGGATCTCTGCTTCAGATTGGAGCTGGGGAGCCCTAATGTTCGATATGGATAACGATGGTTACAATGATATTTATGTGTGTAATGGAGTGAATAGAGATGTTACAGATCTTGACTTCATAGAGTTCTTTGCAAATGATGTTATTCAGAAAATGGTGTTAACAGGTAAAAAGCAAAGTGTTGACGAAGTATTAAAACATATACCTCAAAACCCTTTATTAAATAAAGCTTATCAGAATCAACATGACCTACGATTTAAAGATATGGCCACAGCATGGGGATTCAAACAACCAAGCTTTTCTAATGGTGCAGCATATGCTGATTTGGATAATGACGGCGATCTTGATTTAGTAGTTAACAATGAAAACCAACCTTCATTTGTTTATAAGAATAACAGCAGAGAAATAAATAAGAACCATTACATCGGGCTTAAACTAATTGGAGGCGCAAAAAATACTTTTGCAATAGGCACTAAAATAAATATATATAGAGGAGATGAAATAATTACAAGGGAATTGTATCCTAGTAGAGGCTTTCAATCTTCCATGGATTATAAACAAATAATTGGATTGGGTATTAATAAGAATATCGATTCAATGGTAGTTATTTGGCCCAACCTTTCTGTAACTAAAATAATGCATCCTGCAATCGACACAGTACTTGTATTAAAACAGGAAAATAACATTAAAGCAGATTACTTATTTGCAAAAACTAAAGTGCTTCCCTTGATGGATTCTGTTAAATCGATTTTTGAAAAACATCAGGAGGATGCAAATATTGATTTCTATTACGAAAGAAATCTGCCTAAAATGACTTCCAGAGAAGGGCCAAAAGCTGCAGTAGCTGATGTAAATAATGATGGGTTAGAAGATATTTTTATTGGAGGAACCGCAGGACACGCAGGGCAAATATATCTCCAGGATGCAAAAGGAAATTTCACAAAAAAAGAAGAGAAGTCTATCGAGATGTATAAAGACTTCGAAGACGTTGCTATTTTGTTTTTTGATTATGATCATGATGGAGATCTTGATTTGTTAATTTGCCCGGGTGGGAATAATAATAAACCTGAGAGTAGGCAAATGCAATTGCGTATGTTCCGGAATGATGGCAAAGGAAATTTCGAAATCGATCCTTATGCATTTCCAAATGCAGGCATGAATATTTCTGTTGCAATTGCCGAAGATTTTAATCACGATGGATTCCCTGATTTATTTGTTGGGGGTAGATCTGAACCACGTAACTATGGGGTAGCACCTAGTAGTTATTTATTTCTTAACGATGGGAAAGGGCACTTTACTGATATCGCAAAAACCAAAAATCCGGACATCGCAAATATCGGAATGGTTACAAGTGCCGTATGGGCTGATATTATGGGTGATAGCCAAAAAGAACTCATTATTGTTGGTGAGTGGATGGCCCCTAGGATTTTTTCTTTTAGCAAAGATCACTTTATAGAGCAACACACTAATCTTTCAAACCTTTATGGCTGGTGGCAGTCATTAGCTATTGCTGACATTGATGGTGATGGAAGAAAAGATTTGATAATAGGAAATATCGGAGAAAACTTTTGTTTGAAGCCAGATAATGAGCATCCAGTAAAACTATGGATCAACGATTTTGATCAAAACCAATCTAGTGATAGAATTATTACTAATACCATTGATGGAAAGGATATGCCTTTTTTTATGAAACACGAAATGGAAGATCAGGTTCCTTCATTAAAAAAGAAGAATTTAAAACATATGGATTATGCAAAAAAGCCCATACAGGAATTATTCTCCAATGAATTAATTAATACTTGTAGGGTGCTGCAGTTCAATTATGGTGCTTCTATTATTGCATACAATAATGGTACTGATACTTTTACAATTCAAAAATTGCCCTCAGAAATTCAATTCTCTTCAGCTAATGCAATCAGTTGTTCCGATTTAGACGGTGATGGAAAATTAGATATTGTAATAGGTGGAAACGAATTTGGATTTTTACCACAGTTCGAAAGATTAGATGCATCAACAGGCTCGATACTTTTAAATAAAGGAAGCAGACATTTACAATTGATAACAAAAAGTCAATCAGGTGTTGAAATAAATGGCCAGGTTCGTGATATCAAAGAAATAAAAACAAAAGCTGGTAAAGATCTCATCTTTTTGAGAAATGATTTGTTCCCTATTCTTTTTAAAGTAAATACAACTAAATAAACGAAAGCTGTTTTCTAATATCAATATGAAATTATCTGTTATCAAATTCCTTGTTTGCGCATCAGTTATTTTAACAGCTTGTCATGAAACAAGCGTTAAGCCAGATGCTTTATTTGAAGTATTAGATAGCAGTAAAACCGGATTAACTTTTTCAAATAAATTAACGCCAACACAACAATTCAACATGTTTAAATACATGTATTATTATAATGGTGGAGGCGTAGGTTCCGGCGATTTTAATAATGATGGGCTGATTGATGTTTTCATGAGTGCCAATCAGGGAGAAAATAAAATGTATTTGAATAAGGGGGAATTGCAATTTCAAGATGTAACAAAAGAAGCAAAAATTCCACAGGATGGAGGATGGTCAACTGGTGTATCGGTAATCGATATTAATAATGACGGGTTGCTAGATATTTATATTTGCCGTGTAGGTGAGTTCGAAACTTTACACGGACATAATCAACTGTTGATTTGTAAGGGAATTGATAAAAATGGCGTTCCATTCTATGAAGATGAAGCAAAACAATATGGGTTAGATTTTTCTGGGTTTAGTACACAAGCTGTTTTCATTGATTATGATATGGATGGTGATCTTGACATGTTTCTTTTAAACCATTCAGTTCACCGGAATGGTGTATTTGCGCCACGTGCCAATTTTTTGGGTACTTATGATGCATTATCGGGAGATAGAATTTATAGAAATGATGGCAATGGAAAATTCGTAGATGTAACTCAACAAACCGGTATCAATAGTTCTGCCATTAGTTATGGCTTGGGTGTTGCAGTAGCTGATATTAATTATGATGGATATCCAGATATTTATGTTGGAAACGATTTTCATGAAAATGATTATCTATACATCAATCAAAAAAACGGAACCTTCAAAGAAGAAATTTCGCAACATATTATGCATACCAGTCAGTTTTCAATGGGGGTAGATGTGGCTGATGTAAATAATGATGGTTATCCAGAAATTATTTCAATGGATATGCTTCCCTCCGACCCTTTAATTCTTAAAAGGTCTTTGGGCGAAGACGAGTTTGATATCTTTCAACTCAAAATTAATTCTGGTTATAATTATCAATACACAAGAAACAATTTGCAGCTGAATAGAAGAAACGGCATGTTTAGTGAAGTTGGATTATACTCAGGCGTCTATGCCACAGATTGGAGTTGGGCTCCATTATGGATGGATTTTGATAATGATGGTTTAAAAGATTTATTCATTTCAAATGGAATTCCCAAGAGAATGAATGAAATGGACTATATCAATTTCATTTCTGATAGGGAAATGCAGAATAAAATCGCTGAAAATAGAGTTGAAGAAAAAGATCTGGCTTTAATAAATAAATTTCCGGAAATTAAAATTCCGAACAAACTATTTCTTAATAAAGGTGATTTGAAATTTGCAGACATTAACGAACAAATAATTAACGATAAGCCTACTTATTCCAACGGATCCGTATATGCCGACTTTGATAATGATGGCGATCTGGATATTCTTGTGAATAATATTGACGAAGCTGCAACACTTTATAAAAACAAAAGCAACGATCTGCAGAAAAGGCCCTATGCTGAAATAAAATTAAAAGGTTCTGAAAAAAACATTAATGCACTTGGCGCTAAAATTGTGGTGTATGCTGATAAAGGAATTCGTACATATGAAAAAAATCCAGTAAGAGGATTTCAATCAAGCATGGAAGGTCCAATTCACATAGGATTATACAATACCAAAATCGATTCTGCTTTTTTAATATGGCCTGATAATACCTATCAAGCCATACAATTTTCAGCAAAGAGATCAGCTTATACTTTCACCTATACAAAAGGGTTGCCAAAATTTGATTATGAAAATTATCATCGTTTCTGGGTAGAGCCAACTAGAAAAATGAAAGATATTAGTAAGGAAGTAGCAATGTCTTATAAACATGAGGAAAATGCTTTTCCAGAATTTGATAGAGAAGCATTATTGCCGCATATGCTTTCTACTGAAGGTCCTGCGCTTGCAGTGGCTGATATTAATCATGATGGATTAGAAGATGTTTTTATTGGATCATCTCGGGATAAAAAACCTGGTTTGTTCTTACAACAGAAAAATGGAAAATTCCTAAGGTCAAATCAAATTGTGCTAGATGCTGATAGTTCTTATGAAGATATTGATGCAATTTGGGTTGATGTAAACCATGATGGCAATTTAGATTTGGTAGTTGCTAGTGGTGGGAATGAGTTCTTTGGACCTGATGCTCATTTAAGTCCAAGAATTTATCTCAATAATGGACAAGCAGTATTTACCAAAATGGATCATGCTTTCGATAATATATTTGTTAATGCATCTAGTATTACGGCTTCTGATTTTAATGGAGACGGAGCAATGGATTTATTTATTGCAGGAAGGTCAATACCTATGCAATACGGAGAAAATCCTAGGTCCTATCTTTTGCAGAACGATGGGAAGGGACATTTTACAGATGTTTCTGATAAAATTTCAAAAGACATCAAAGATCTTGGAATGATTACACAGGCCATTTGGTTTGACATTGATAAAGATGGTGATCAGGATCTTTTAGTTTGCACAGAATGGAATGGTATTTATGCTTTTCTAAATAATAGTGGAACATTCACTAAAAAAATACTTACAGATAAAAAGGGTTGGTGGAATTTTATTCTGCCAATTGATATTGACAATGATGGAGATATAGATTTAATAGCAGGTAACTTAGGTTTGAATAGCAGATTGCAGGCTAGTGAATCAAAACCAGTTAAAATATATTATAACGACTTTGATGATAATGGCAAAAAAGAACAGATATTAACTTATTATTTAAATGATAAAGAATTACCATTTGCAAATAAGGATGAATTGCAAAAACAAATTCCACTTATAAAAAAGAAATATTTGTATGCTGCTGATTTTGCAAAGGCGAGTCTAAGTGAAATATTCGGGAAAGAAAAATTAAATGCATCAAAAATATTAACTGCTAATTATTTTTCAAATGCCATTTTGGTAAATCAAGGAAATTTAACTTTTGAAGTTCAGCCTATGCCATGGAGGGCTCAATTAAGCCCTTTCAAAGATGCCATAGTGGTAGATGCAAATCATGATAATCTGCCTGATATATTATTAGTTGGTAATTATTATGCAAACAATATTCAAATGGGAAGGTATGATGCTGATTTCGGAACTATTCTATTAAATAAAGGGAAAGGTGTTTTTACTGCTGAAAATATTAATGGTCTTCCATTAAAAGGGGAGAGCCGGCATATTCGAAAAATTACAATAGGAGGAAAAGTATCTTACATCATTGCAAAAAATAATGATAGCACTCAATTGATTCAATTTGCTGATGAAATGATAAAAAAATAAGAACTGAATTATTTATTTTAATACACAGGATAATAAAGTCGGCTTATCCATTTCGAAGTATCGGTTTGATACATTCTATCTGAAACAAGCATTGTAAAGTTGATAGCCATTGTTACACGATGATAATCATTAAAATATTGTTGCATTTTTTTTGCAGCATTATTAAGCGTTGCCTCTCCACCGATTACTTCTGTAACCATAAAACTTCCTTTAACCATTGAGATGTTGGAAAATTTGGCGTTAGGTTTAATAGGATGACTTATTGGTAATGCGCACATTAACTGATATTTATTATTCTCTTTGGGATCGATATGGTAGATAGGATTTCCAGTTGGGATAGCATTGTTACTTTTTGCAAATTGTTGCAATTGATTAATCGCATTATAAATATCCTTAGTAGTTGGTTGGCTGGCTAAGATTACTTTTGTTAATACCAGAGTGGTGTCTTTAGTTGATTCTCTGGTAATGTGTATGCCATAAATGTTCTCATCTCTTTGTAGATAATCTTTCAAATGCACCAATACTTGGTCCATATTATTTTTAACCTTTGAAGCATCTAAGTATTGCGAAATACGCTCATAAGGGTTCAGGCTACTTTTAATAGTATACGACCATTGAACTCCGGTTGAATCTACATTCAATGGTACAAGGATCATTTTGGTACTTAAAGTTTGTGAATTGTGTTTAATATTTATTTTGGCAGCTTTGTATAATAGTTCAGTAATTTCAAAACTGTCTCCGTTTAAGGAATAGTTTACTAAATTCTTAGTAGGAACTTTTGAGAGCGAGTCTTTGAGATTATAATTCCACCAACTACTCCAGGTTTCTTTATTCATTATAATGCGTTCAGTTCCATTTTCAGAAGCCTGCATCACAGCGGAACTTGTAATTTGAATGGTTCCAGGAATAAAAATATAGGTAGATACAGTAAATATAGATAATGCAATAAGAATCAATAAAAAAAATCTCTTCATAGCGAGTGGTAAATTAATGTTGCAAATTAATAAAAAATTAGCTGTAATGCGCTCTAAACTTGATTTTAACAGTTTTGTAAATCCTCCTTAATTCTCTTTTTGAATGCTTTTATAAAAGAGCTAATTTGCTGCATTGTTTCATTTTAGATTTTGGTCATATGTTGATTTTTTTTAAATGTGGAGTTAGAGCCTTTTTATTTACTGCCATATTTTTAATTGCTTGTTCTCCTTCGAAGAATGACCCTTCAAATGGTGCGTTATTTGATTTGTTACCTTCTTCTCAAACAAATGTAAAATTCACTAATACTGTTACTGATTCTAAAGAAATGAGCATCCTCAATTACCATAATTTTTATAATGGGGGTGGAGTAGCTATTGGGGATATTGATAATGATGGCAAACCAGATATTTTTTTTACATCAAATCAAGGAGAAAATAAGTTATATCGGAATAAAGGCAACTTTCAATTTGAAGATATTACAACCCTTGCAAAAATATCGAGTACGCATAAGTGGCATACTGGTGTTACTATGGTAGATATTAATGGAGATGGTTGGCTTGATATTTATGTTTGTAATGCAGGAATCATTAATGGGGATGACCGTTCCAATGAATTATATATTAATCAAAAAAATGGCACTTTTCTAGAGCAAGCTCATGAGTATGGATTAGATGATAAAGGTGCATCTACTCAGGCTATTTTCTTTGATTATGACCATGATGGCGACCTGGATTGTTTTATTATAAACAATAGTCCTCGGTCAATAGATAATTTTGGTTATAAAAAAAATGCGCGGGAAGTAAGAGATCCAATTAATGGCGATCGATTATATAGAAATGATCATGGAAAGTTTAATGATGTAACTGCTTCATCTGGAATTTATAGTCCTGAAATAGCTTTTGGTTTAGGGGTTACTGTTGGAGATGTAAATAACGATGGTTGGGAAGATATTTATGTAGCAAATGATTTCTTTGAAAGAGATTATTTATATATCAATCAACACGATGGAACCTTCAAAGAGAGTATATCCAGTTCGATGGGGCATATTAGTAATGGTGCTATGGGTACTGATTTGTCGGATATAAATAATGATGGTTATTTAGATTTGTTTACATCGGAAATGTTGCCTGAAAACGATTATAGATTAAAGACTACAATTAAGTTTGATATATATGATGTTCAAAATGCGAAAAATCAACTTGATTTCCATCATCAGTTTACTGGTAATACTTTGCAATTAAATAATCAGGACGGAACCTTTAGTGAGATTGCACAATTGGCTGGGGTAGATGCTACAGGTTGGAGTTGGGGTGTTTTGAGTTTTGATTTTGATAATGATGGAAACAAAGATTTGTTTGTTTGTAACGGCATTTTAAAAGATTTAACTAATCAAGATTTCCTGGCGTATTTCAATAGCCAAGAAGTTATGTCGAAAGTGATGCAGGGCGGGTACGATTTTATGGATTTCTTAAAAAAAATGCCATCAACTCCCATTGCAAATTTTGCATTTGTAAATCAAAAAAATCTAATTTTCAAAAATCAGGCAGCAGAACTTGGGTTTGGAAAACTTGGGTTTAGTAGCGGTGCTGCTTATGCAGATTTAGACGGCGATGGAGATCTTGATCTGGTAATTAATAATCAAAATGAGGAAGCTTCTATTTATCGGAATCTGTCTACTGAAAAATTAAAGCATCATTTTTTAAAAATAAAATTGAAGGGAAAATCGCCCAATAATTTTGGGTTAGGAGCAAGGGCAACAATTTATACTGGTAATTCGCAACAAGTTTTAGAGCAAATGCCAACACGTGGATTTCAAAGCAGTGTTAATCCGGAATTGTTATTTGGATTAAATGATCATAAAGTAATAGATAGTTTAGTGCTGCAATGGGCTGATCAAAAACAGCAAACTATCAGGAATATTAAGGCTGATACTGTTTTGGTTTTGAATCAGGAAGATGCTAAAGACACTAGAACAATACCCAAAGCAGCTTCGCATTTGTATAAAGATATAACTACCGCAGTAATTAGTGGTAATATCAAACACAAAGAAGACGAATATGTTGACTTCAATGTAGAAAGGTTAATGCCGAAATTATTGTCAACTGAGGGACCCAAATTAGCAGTTGCTGATGTAAATGGTGATGGGCTGGAAGACTTTTTTGTGGGTGGGGCAAAAGGGGATACCTGCAAACTATTTTTACAAAATGCAAATGGTCATTTCGTCCAATCTAAACAAATCGCCTTTAATGCGGATGCTTATTTTGAATCAATTGGGGCAGAATTTTTTGATGCCGATGGTGATGGTGATATGGATCTTATTGTTGCATCGGGAGGAAATGAAGTAAAAGAAGGTTCACCCTATCTTTTTACAAGATTATATATTAATGATGGTAAAGGAAATTTTAGTAGTTCCAAAAGTAAATGGCCAGTTATCAGTATTAATGCATCATGTGTTCGGGTGATTGATTTTAATAAAGATGGAAAACCAGATATTTTTATTGGGGCAAGAAATATTCCTGGAAGTTATGGGCTCCCTGCTTCTAGTGTTTTATTGCAAAATGATGGAGGAGGAAATTTTACAGATGTAACCAATAAAATTGCACCAGATTTAGAAAAGTTAGGAATGATAACCGATGCTCAATGGGCTGATTTAGATGGAGATGGTGAAAAGGAATTGATAGTTGCTGGTGATTGGATGCCGATCAGCTTTTTTAAATTTTCAAAAAATACTTTTCACAAAACAGGAGAAATACCGCATTCAAGTGGTTGGTGGAATTGTATCAAAATTGCGGATTTAAATGGAGATGGGAAATTGGATATTGTAGGGGGGAATTTTGGTTTGAATTCGAGTATTAAAGCAGATCAAAATCATCCCGCTAAATTATATATCTCGGATTTTGATAAAAATGGTCAATCGGAATGTATCCCTGTTTATTT
>CAIJZG010000143.1 GCA_903825065.1 uncultured Bacteroidota bacterium | reverse complement strand
GAAAATGGAAAATTACTTTTCTGTAATGCCGTTTTCATGGTTGGGCATTAAAAATGTTGAACGGTTAGTCGCCTATTTTTTCAGAACACTATCTTCGTTACTTACCTAATTATTTTTATGATGAGATTTTCTTTGCGTATAAGCTTGATAGCTATTTTCTGGATTTTTCTTTCCATTCAGGAAACGAATGCCCAAGTCCCCGTTATCAATAATAGCGCTGACATTTATATGCAGTTGAAAAAACTGAAAGTATTAGGAAGCGTCTTATATATTGCGGCCCATCCAGATGACGAAAACAATAGTTTTCTTCCATATTTAGCGAAAGAAAAATTATATCGGACAGGCTATCTTAGTTTAACTAGAGGAGATGGTGGCCAAAATTTAATCGGAAGCGAACAGGGCATTGATCTTGGATTAATTAGAACTCAAGAATTATTAGCAGCCAGGCGACAGGATGGTGCAGAACAATTTTTTAGCAGAGCTTATGAATTTGGATTCAGTAAAAATGCAGATGAGGCTCTTCGTATTTGGGATAAAGAAAAAATATTAAGTGATGTAGTTTGGGTAATTCGGCAATATCAACCTGATGTAATTATCGCACGTTTCCCTGGAGATGCAAGGGCTGGTCATGGACATCATGCTGCTTCTTCTATTCTTGCACAAGAAGCATTTACAGCTGCTGCAGATCCAAACAGATTTCCAGAACAATTAAAGTATGGCGTAGATACCTGGCAGGCTAAAAGAATTCTTTGGAACACTTTCAACTTCGGGGGAAACAATACGACCAATAATGATCAGTTTAAAATGGATGTGGGTGCTTACAATCCTTTGTTAGGAAAAAGTTACGGAGAAATTGGTGGTGAAGCAAGAAGCATGCACAAAAGCCAAGGAGAAGGAAGGCCAAGAAGAAGAGGACCTTCTTTTGAATATTTTGCTACGCTAGGTGGCGATCCTCCAAAAAATGAACTCACTGATGGGGTTGATATAAGTTGGAATAGAATAAAAGGTGCTGAAAAAATTCCAGAAAAAATTGATGCAATCCTGAAATCATTTCAAATGGAACATCCTGAGAATTCAGTGGATGCTTTAGTAGATTTATATAAAAATATGCAGCAAATTCCTGAGAAATCTCTTTGGAAAAATAAAAAATTGGAAGAAGTAAAACAACTTATCATTACTTGCAGTGGCTTGTTTTTCGAGGCAACAACTGATGAAGAGTATGCGGTATTGGGCGAAAAGATGAATGTCAATTTTTTTGTAAACAAGCGTAACAATGTAAACATTCAGTTAGAACATATTTGGATGAATAATTCTGCAAATGACGCTTTTGATACATTGTTTCATGCTAGTTTGCCTAATAACGGAAATATTAGTTTTAACAAATTATTTAAAGTAGATAATTCAAAAAAATTAAGTCAGCCTTATTGGTTAGCTAATAAACAAGATAAAATAGGAAGTTTTAATGTGGAAGATCAACAATTGATCGGGCAAGACGAAAACAAAGCAGCCTATTCTGTTGATTTTAGTTTTTCCATTAATGGAGTAACTTTTACAGACCAAAAAAAGCTACTATATAAGTTTGTGGATCCAGTGAAAGGTGAGTTGTATCAACCTTATATTGTTATTACACCGATTATTGTTTCGTTGACTCCAGATGTAGTATTAACGAACGTTAAATTAAATAATAAGCAAATTGCAAATCCAAAACTGCAATTACAATACAAGTCGAATTTTGCAGCTAAGCAAATTCCAGTTACCATTCAACTATTGCAAGGATCTAAATATATCTTTACAAAAGATACCTTATTAGATTTTGAAACCGGGAAGGTTTTTGTGGAAAGCATAGCAATGCCGACTGCTTTCCACAAAGATCAAGATCCTAATATCGTGGCCTCAATTACTACATTGATCGACAATAAAAAGCATATTTATACTTCCTACTTAAGAGCTATTAAGTATGATCATATTCCCGACATTCATTATTTCTTTCAGAACAATGCCCGTATTATTTCTGATGAAATAAAAGTTTCCGGTAAAAAAGTGGGATATATCAGCGGTGCTGGAGATAAAGTACCAGATGCGATTTTACAATTAGGTTATGATTTGCAATATCTCCATGAAGCTGATATTACGGATGAAAAGTTAAAAGATTTCGATGCAATTATTTTAGGTATTCGTGCTTATAATATTTTTGAATATTTGAGTAATAAAAATGATGTTCTTAATAGGTTTGTTGAAAATGGCGGCAATTTAATTGTACAATATTTGAAAAGCAATCAAATTGGTTTAAAGAAAATAAAAGTAGGCCCTTATCCATTTATAGTAAATGCAAGCTCAAGGGTTACAGAAGAAAATGCACCTGTTCGTTTTATTTTACCGGAACATTCGGTCTTGAATTTTCCTAATAAAATTGGAGAAAAAGATTTTGAGGATTGGATTCAAGAAAGAAGCACTTATCAGGCAGAGCAGTTAGATCCTCATTTTGAAATGCCAATAAGTATGAATGATACAGGCGATAAGCCTGGAACTGGTAGCTTAGCTATTGCGAAATACGGGAAAGGAAATTTTGCGTATGTGAGTTTGGTGCTATTCAGACAATTGCCTGCCGGTATTCCTGGCGCATATAAATTATTGGCTAATTTAATTGCT
Source organism: uncultured Bacteroidota bacterium (assembly GCA_903825065.1). GTDB lineage: Bacteria > Bacteroidota > Bacteroidia > Chitinophagales > Chitinophagaceae > Sediminibacterium. Next base: position 2,365 of record CAIJZG010000143.1, on the reverse strand, counting down.
CTTCCAAAAAACAAATAAGAATGAATCAAAAGCCCAGGAGAAAAATTGGAATAGTTACTTTACTATTGATTGCCTTAGGTATTGGATTATTAATTAAGAATGTAAAAATCGGGTTGGTTATCGGGCTTGCAATCGGCTTATTGGCAGGTGGTTTAATAAGCAACAATAAATAATGAACAATAAAAATAAAATACCACTTTTCTCCAGTTGGACAGGCTGGTATTTGCTAATACTATTTGTATTAGTTGCACTCATTGTATTTTTCATTTGGTTTACAAATCATTTTGCATGAGTAAACTCGATTGGATTGTTTTAACAGTAACCTTGTTGGTTATTATTGCTTACGGGCTCTATAAAAGCCGTACATCAAAGAGTTTGGAAGGTTATTTTTTGAGTAATCGTAGTATGCCCTGGTATTTGGTTTTACTAAGTATTATGGGAACTCAGGCCAGTGCCATTACTTTTTTGTCAGCACCCGGACAGGCTTTTACGGATGGAATGCGTTTCGTACAATACTATTTTGGTTTGCCCATCGCTATGGTGATATTGTCGATCAGTTTTGTTCCGCTATTTCATAAATTAAAAGTTTTTACAGCATATGAATTTCTGGAAAATCGGTTTGATATAAAAACTAGAATTTTTACTTCTTCTTTGTTTTTAATATCAAGAGGTTTATCAACTGGCATTAGTATTTATGCACCTTCTATTATTCTTTCTTCTTTATTAGGTTGGGATATTTTCTATACGAATATTGTAATGGGGGGGTTACTTATTATATATACTGTTAGCGGAGGTGCAAAAGCAGTTGCTTATACACAACAATTGCAAATGCTTATCATTTTTATTGGAATGTTTGTGGCCGGTTACTTAATCGTTCATTATCTTCCAGCAGGAGTTGGTTTTACTGATGCATTAAAAGTTAGTGGGGCATCGGGAAAGTTAAATGTTATTACAACTGGCTTTACAGAAAAAGGATTTGATTGGAAAGATCGCTACAATATTATTAGTGGTGTGATTGGGGGCTTTTTCCTTGCGCTTTCTTATTTTGGTACTGATCAATCTCAAGTTGGTAGATATTTAACTGCAAAAGATAGTAAAGAAAGTAAAATAGGATTATTAATGAATGGACTTATCAAAGTTCCTATGCAATTTTTAATTCTCTTATTGGGTGCAATGCTTTTTACCTTTTATCAATTCAATCCTGCGCCAGTTTTCTTTAATAAGTCTGTTGCCGAAAAAGCTGCCGTTACACCATATAAAGATTCTTTAAAAATAGTAGAAGCGCGTTTTAATGAACAACAATTGCAACAGGAGAATTGGAGTAGGAATTTTGTTCTGCCAGGAAATAGTAACTTAAAAGATAGTTTGCGTAAAGGAACCATTCAAATGGTTGCAACGCAGAAGGAATATAAATCATTATTAAAAAAGGCATTGCCGTCTGCAGATACCAACGATACGAATTATATTTTTCTTCGTTTTGTAGTTGATTTTTTACCAAAGGGATTAGTGGGATTATTGATTGCAATTATTTTCTTAGCTGCCTGGGGTTCAATTGCCGCAGCATTGAATGCACTTGCATCATGCACTATGATTGATTTTCATGTACGCTTCAGAAAATCTGCTTACGACAGTAATAATTTAGCACAATGTGCGTCGGAATATAAAATATCAAAATACTACACATTAGGATGGGGGATTTTTAGTATCGTCACTGCTGAATTTGCAACTGGTATGGGAAGTTTAATTGAAGCGGTGAATGTATTAGGATCGCTTTTTTATGGCGTAATATTGGGAATATTTTTAGTAGCCTTTTATTTAAAAAATATTCAGGCAAATGCCGTCTTTTGGGCTGCAGTGATAGGAGAATTGATTGTTATTAGTTTCTTCTTTTTAGATAAGTACGAAATCATCGGCTTAGGCTTCTTATGGCTTAATGTAGTTGGAGCTTCCGCAGTTGTTCTATTAAGTTTAATATTGCATAAACTTATACCAAAGCAACCTATAAAAGTGCTTTCTTAAATGGCCATTCTTTATTGCGTTTTGATTTTATGAGAAAAGCAATAATGCCTAGACCTATTACGATAAGTCCCCCAATAATCATATTGAATCCGGTAGATATAAATACTAGCCCCCAAATGATAATTGCAAGAATAACAGGTATTGGATAGATTGGCATTTTCCAAGCAAAATGTGCCTTCCCTTTTTTCTTGACCAATAATAATAACCCAATTGCCTGTCCAATAAATTGAATCAAAATACGCATTGCAAGAATGGCATTGATTACTTCGTGTAATTTAAAAAGCAAACTGAAAACAAATGCAACTGAACCAAGAAACAAAAGTGAAATATAGGGGAAATGTTTTGT
>CAIJZG010000142.1 GCA_903825065.1 uncultured Bacteroidota bacterium | reverse complement strand
GGAATTCGAATCCTTTGTTGCATGATTTTTTGTGGTTGAATTTTTTTGATTTTTTTGAAGAGCGATAAATAGTATTTAAATGCTACATATACGCCAAACCTTGCTTTGATAGGCAATTTTTGAATCCCTTCAAATGCATGATCAAAATCCTTTTGAATGTCTCTCTCAATTTCTAGTTTATCCTTTTCACTGAAGTTGTTGAAATTACAATCAGGAAAATATATTCTATCTAATCCTTCATAATCTGCTCGAAGGTCTCTCAGAAAATTTACTTTCTGAAAAGCAGCACCTAAACTTTTAGCATAGGGTTTTAAGGATTCGTATTCTTCTTTATGTCCTGCACAAAATACATGAAGACACATCAAGCCTACTACTTCTGCACTACCATATATATATTCTTCGTATCCTGCTTTATCGTACTCACGTTTTTCCAAATCCAATTCCATGCTATACAAAAAAGCTTCAATCAGATGATGGTCGATCTGGTATTCATTTACCGTAATTTGAAAACTATTTAATATAGGATTCAAACTTATTTTTTTGTCAATTGCTTCATAGGTTGATTTTTTAAAATCAGCCAATAAGTCGGCCTTTGGATGCTCGTGAAAGCTATCCACTATTTCGTCAGCAAATCGCACAAATCCGTAGATATTGCAAATTGGCGTTCTGAAATCTTTATGCAATAGTTTAATTGCCGAAAAAAAGCTGGTGCTATATTTTTCGGTGGTAATTCTACTGCAATCCTGACTCACTTCATGAAACAGGTCCATCATACTGCTTGATTTTTGGTACTAATTATATAAAACAGAAATTGGAAGATTTTGTTTAAAATCTAATTTGATTTTCCAAAAGCCTTAATCACTTCACCTGACACCACTTCACCACTAATCAAACTTGGCGGTACTCCTGGCCCTGGAACTGTTAATTGTCCAGTATAAAAAAGGTTCTTCAGTTTTTTACTTTTGCAGGCTGGTTTTAGAATAGCTGTTTGCAGCAAGGTATTCGCTAAACCGTATGCATTTCCCTTAAAGGAATGATAATCATTGATAAAATCGCTATTTGAATAGGATCTTTTATAAACAATGCTTTCTTTTATTGTTTGCCCCAGGTGCTTTTCCATTCTATTAATGATCAAATCAAAGTAATGATCTCTTAAAGCTTCATCATCGTTTTTCAGGCCTGCGGCAACGGGTATCAATAAAAATAAATTCTCACAACCTTCAGGAGCTGATTGCGAATCTGTAACTGAAACCGCACTCACATAAAACAACGGGTCTGTGGGCCATTTCTTTGATGTATAAATTTCATCTCCATGAACTGCAAATGAAGTATCGAAAAACAATGTATGGTGTAAAATGTCTGAAATCTTTTTATTTAAGCCAATATAAAAAATAAGGCATCCGGGTGCCATTACCCTTTTTTCCCAATAGGCTTCTGAATAAGATCTAAATTCCTTCGGCAAAATTTTTGTTTCAACATGGTGGTAATCGGCTCCGGCAACAACCACATCTGCTTTATACATTTGTGGAATTTTTATTCCATCATGTGTTGCATTTGATATCACAGTTCTAATAGAATTATCCTGAATAGTTACATTGGTAACTTCTTCTTCGAATTTAAATTTTACTCCAAGTTCAATTGCTAAGAGATACATGGCTTCTACAATTTGGTACATCCCTTTTTCAGGATACCAAGTACCACCTTTAATATCTGCATAGTTCATCAAACTATATAATGCAGGTGTGTCTTCAGGTAGCGCTCCTAAAAATAAAACCGGGAACTCCATCAGCTCTTTTAACTTAGGATTGCTAAAATGCTTTGCAACATGTGTTTTTATAGAGTTAAAAACATCTAATCGAAAAATGCCACTTACCAGTTCTTTATCTAAAAATTCTGTCAATGACTGACCGGGCTTGAAAACTAATTTATTAATACCAACCTGATATTTATAAGCTGCTTCCCCGATATATTTATCCAGCTTATCGCCACTACCCGGCTCAATACTTTCAAACAAATCTCTAAAGGCATTGTAATCGGCGGGAATATCCATGGGACCATCATTCCAAACAATTCTATAAGAAGGATCTAATCTGATTAATTGATAGTAATCAGTAACAGATCTTCCAAATTGTTTAAAGTAACGCTCAAACACGTCTGGCATCCAATACCAGCTAGGCCCCATATCGAAAGTAAATCCATCAACTTTAAATTGCCTTGCCCTACCGCCAGGTTGATTGTGCTTTTCCAATACAGTTACATCCCATCCAGCTTTTGCCAAAAACGATGCAGCCGAAAGGCCGGCAAATCCACTGCCAATAACAATAGCTTTCTTAGTCACTTAATAAATAAAAAGGTGTACAGCAAGATACGTTGAAATTAGTGGCGTTCAATCTGCGATTTCAATAATTTACGCGCAAAGTGAATCCTGCTCTTAATAGTGCCTAAAGGTTCATTTAGCATATCAGAAATTTCATGGTATTTGTACCCATCAAAATATAGGAGAAAAGGATTACGAAAAATTTCAGGAAGCTTATGAATGGCTTCTTGAACCTCTTTCATATTTAAGGTTGCAATGGCTTCATTAGCAACAGCCACTTGATTAGTATCCAGTAAAAAGTCGTTAGCTGTATGATCAAAGATTGTTTGTTGCTTTGATTTTCTGCGGTAGTTATTGATAAAAATATTACGCATGATGGTATACATCCAAGCCTTAATATTTGTTCCAATATGGTACTTCTCTTTGTTTGCCAATGCCCTGAATAAAGTTTCCTGTACCAGATCTTTAGCAGCTTCCTGATCTCTCGTTAAAGTAAAAGCAAATGGCCTCAGGAACTCTGTGTTCTTAATCAGTATTTGATCGAAATCGAGCGTTGACATATATTTTGTTTAACTATTTACTTTGTAAAGCTAAACAAAATAAATTCATATTCACCTATTTTTTGTTTAATATTTTCATATGAATAGTAAAACAAAGCAAATCAATTAGTTAGGACTAAATAAGGATTTTAAACTCTTTAAATAGGTCTAAAGATCTATTAATTGTTCAGTCCATTTATAAATTCCATGACATGCTCTAACGAAATTTTGAATTGCACATTTGCAGGCGTACTCTTTTTATAAGAAGCAGTTACATAACCCGATATTATCGCAGGTTGGTTTGGGATTTTTTGACCTATGAAATTGAGAAATTTTTCAAAATTGAAATTATGGGCTAAAGAAGTTAAGTGGCTGTAGATGAAATCGGGCGATTTTATTTTACACAAATACTCAATATCCGCAATTGGCACATTCGCTCCTAAATAGATTACTTTTATTCCCTTCGATTTTAGCAAATAATGTATAAATAATATCCCCAATTCGTGGTGTTCACCTTCAGGCAAGAAAACGATACAAAGTTTTGAGGAATTGAAAATACTAGTTACCGTTTCAATTCCAAGTATGATCTTTTGTCGGATAATATTGGTAATTAAATGCTCCTGAGCTGGATTAATATTGCTGGTAAGCCATAAAATACCCACTCTTTCTAAAAAAGGGAAAATAATTTGAGTAATGGATTTTTCAATACCCAGCCTGCTGATATGTTGGTCTAAAATTGATTCAAATTGCTCAAAATCAATATCTATCATACAATTAAGCATCTCATTTACAATGCGTTCTTGCTGAGCTTGTGAATTTGTGAGAGATAAGATTTTGTTTTTCAGCTCTTTCTCATTCATCTGAGCGATATGTGAAATCTTAAAACCGTACTTATTTAGTAGCGCAATATTTAATACTGTCTTTAATTCTTCATTACTATATACACGAATATTGGTTCCTGTTCGATTAGGATTTAAAAAGGAATAACGTTGCTCCCATATTCGAATGGTATGTGCTTTAATGCCCGTAAGATTCTCAATGTCTTTAATAGTGAAGGCGTTCATAACTGTATTAACAGTCAAGATAATGTTTTGTTTAATCTTTCGCCTTTAAAATACTACAATTCTGAAATAAATTTATTTCAACCGGCGTAAATACTCTCCATAACCACTCTTAGCATACTTATCCGCAATCACTAAAAGCTGTTCACGATTAATATATCCTTTACGAAAAGCAATTTCTTCAATACAGCCAATTTTCTGACTTTGCCTTTTTTCTATCACCCTTACAAATTCACAGGCATCTGCAAAGGAATCGAATGTTCCCGTATCCAGCCAAGCGGTACCACGGCTCATGACACCCACTTGCAAGTTCCCCGCCTGGAGATACACCCTATTCACATCGGTAATTTCGTATTCTCCGCGCGGAGATGGCTTTATATTTTTAGCAATTTCCACAACCGTATTATCATAGAAATATAAACCTGGAACAGCAAAATTAGATTTAGGCTCCTGAGGTTTCTCTTCAATCGATACCGCAATATTATTTACATCGAATTCTACCACACCATATCTCTCAGGATCGTTTACTTCGTAAGCAAATACTGCTGCGCCTGTTACATCATTGAAGGATTCTACTAACTTCCCAAAGCCAGCACCATAAAAAATATTGTCGCCTAATATCAAAGCCACTTTATCATCTCCAATAAATTTTTCGCCAATTACAAAAGCCTGAGCTAAACCATTCGGAACAGCTTGCACTGCATACTCAAACCTGCAACCCAAATCTTTCCCATCTCCTAATAAGCGTTGAAATTGTGAGGAATCTTCGGGTGTTGTGATAATAAGAATTTCATTAATTCCTGCTAACATCAATATAGACAAAGGATAAAAAATCATCGGCTTATCGTAAACTGGCATTAACTGCTTACTAATTCCACGTGTAATTGGATACAATCTTGTTCCGGAACCGCCTGCTAGAATTATTCCTTTCATCTTATAAGAATTAGGTTATTAGGTAATTATTTAAAGATATTAAAAACGCAAACTATCGATCATTTCACTCATCTTAGGCAATACTTGATCCTTATCAGAAATCAATAACTGATCGGCTGGTAGTTGCCAATCAATATCAAGCTCTGGATCATTATAAATTACACCTCCTTCAGAAGATTTATGATATAAGTTATCGCATTTATAAAAGAAAGTAGCAGTTTCGCTTAACACTACAAATCCATGTGCAAAACCGCGAGGCACAAAAAACTGAGTTCGACTTTCAGCAGAAAGTTCTACTGCAATATGTTGTTTAAAAGTGGGAGATGCTCTTCTTAAATCAACAGCGATATCCAATACTCTACCTTCCAATACACGTACTAATTTTGCTTGCGCATGCTCGCCATGTTGAAAATGTAAACCCCGCAAAACACCTTTACTGGATTTTGATTGATTATCCTGAATAAAGTTGATATCCATTCCCGTTTTATCAAAGAATGTTTTCTTATTAAAACTTTCAAAAAAATAACCTCTGCTATCACCAAAAACAGTATCATGAATAATAATACAATCGGCTAATTTAGTCTGCTCTACTGTCATAAAAATCTATCTGTTTTCGTACATCCCGGTATAATAATTCTGATAATTTCCGCTAGTTACATTTTGTAACCATTCTGAATTGCTGAGGTACCAATCAATGGTTTCGCTCAAGCCTTGTTCAAATGTTACTGTGGGCTTCCATCCTAATTCGCGATTGATTTTTGTAGCATCTATCGCATAGCGGCGATCATGCCCTGGCCTATCTTTCACATATGTAATCAATTTTTCGCTATACCCTTTTGCTCTACCCAATTTGTCATCCATTTGAGCACATAACAATTTTACCAGATCAATATTTCGCCATTCATTAAAACCACCAATATTATAAGTTTCCCCATCCACTCCTTTATGAAAAATGGTATCAATTGCAATAGCATGATCTTTCACATACAACCAATCTCTGGTGTATAAACCATCGCCATAAACAGGAAGCGGTTTTTCTTCAATGATATTGTTGATGAATAATGGAATTAATTTTTCTGGGAAATGAAAAGGGCCATAATTATTAGAACAATTAGATACCACCGTTCTCATATGATACGTTTCTCTATATGCTCTAACAAAATGATCTGAGGCAGCTTTACTGGCAGAATAAGGAGAGTTTGGATCATAAGCTGTTGTTTCTAAAAAGAAACCTTCTGCACCTAAACTGCCATATACTTCATCCGTAGAAATATGATAAAATAAATGGTCGGCATAATTTTCTTTCCATTTTTTCCTTGCCGTATTTAAAAGATTTACGGTACCAATCACATTAGTATACACAAAATCTAATGGAGAAACAATGGAACGATCTACATGCGACTCAGCAGCTAAATGCACTACATCCGTAATATCATGTTCTTCAAAAGTCGCATCTAAAGCTCCGGCATCCAGAATATTAATTTTTAAAAAATGGTAGTTTGGAAGATGATCAATATCCTTCAAATTTTCCAAATTCCCGGCATAGGTTAAGGCATCTAAATTAAAAATCTGATACTCAGGATATTTTGTAACAAATAATCTCACCACATGTGAGCCAATAAACCCTGCGCCGCCGGTTATTAAAATATTTTTTTCATGTACTATTCCATTTCAAGGACCGCGAAGTTACAACTATATATGTTATTTATAATACCACCCAATAGTTAGAAAATCGTGAACATTTGAGCTTAAAATTTAATTGAAAGCTTAACAATTGTTCATTTCAACCAAGCAATCATTATCTTCCCTATTGAAATTATTGCCATGAAAGAACGCTATTATTCTCTCGACGTTTTTAGAGGTGCCACCGTTGCACTGATGATTTTGGTAAATAACCCGGGGAGCTGGGCACATATTTACGACCCGCTCGAACACGCTCCCTGGCATGGCTGTACCCCAACTGATCTTGTATTTCCCTTCTTTCTTTTTGCAGTAGGGAATGCTATGGCCTTTGTAATGCCTCGTTTTGAGGAAGCAGGGCCAGCCCTTTTCTGGAAAAAAGTGCTAAAAAGAACCCTACTTATATTTGCCATCGGCCTGTTTTTGAACTGGAGTCCGTTTGTTAAATGGGATGGCGAGAACCTGATATTTAAAGTTTGGGAAAACGTTCGCATCTTAGGCGTTCTTCAAAGAATTGCGATTGCTTACTTCTTGGCTTCAGTCATAGTTTTTTATGCAAAAGCAAGAGGCGCCTATGTAATTGGGGCAATTATTTTATTGATCTATTGGTTTATCTGTTTAATAGCTGGTAGCGCGGGCGACCCGTTTAGTTTATCAGGATGGTTTGGCACCAACATAGATATCCATATTTTAGGTATCTCACATATGTATAAAGGCGAAGGTGTAGCATTTGATCCGGAAGGATTGGCTAGTGCTGCGCCCGCAATTGTTCAGGTAATTTTTGGATTCTTAGTGGGACAGTATATTCAACAGAAAGGGAAGAATTTTGAAATGCTAACAGGACTCATGATCGCTGGCCTGGTAATAGTATTCAGCGGATATTGTTGGGATATGGTTTTCCCAATTAATAAGAAAATTTGGACCAGCAGTTATGTGCTTTACACTAGCGGTCTAGGCATACTTACGCTGTCCTCTCTTATCTATTTGATTGAATTCAAATCTATAAGAGGCACCTGGAGTAAATTCTTTGACGTGTTCGGGAAAAACCCTTTATTTATTTTTGTATTAAGTGGTTTTCTACCAAGAATATTGGCTTTACTACGATGGGTTGACCATATAGACGGTACAACAGGTAAGAAGGTATATACTTCTGCATTTCCATGGTTCTATGAAAATGTTTGTAAAAATGTTGCAACTGATTTAAGAGTAGGTTCATTGGTTTATGCATTAATAACGATTGCGTTTTATTGGTCAATCGTTTATCTGTTAGACAAAAAGAAAATCTATATTAAAGTATAATATTAACGTAATTTTTTTGCTGGATTGCCCGCATAAACACCAGGAACTGTAATGTTTTTGGTTACTACTGCACCGGCACCTATCACCACATTATCACAAATACTTACAGGTAGTATCGTGCTGTTGCTTCCGAAATAAACATTATTCCCAATGGTTGTTTTTTTCCAAAGAGCAGGATTGCCGGAAGGTCCGCCATTGGTAAATAAGTCATTCACAAATATTACGGCATGACCAACAAAACAGTTATTTCCTAAACTAACTAATGAGCAAATAAAACTATGCGATTGTACCCTGCAATTATCTCCTATAACCACATCATTCTGGATTTCTACAAAGGGTCCAACAAAACAATCATTTCCTAATTTGCATTGATAAATATTGGAAGGCTGAACGATAGTTACGTTTTTTCCGAACACTACATCACGGACGCTTACTTCTTTCTTTTGATATTCCATCTGGGTCAATTTTTGCAGACTTATAAATGCGTTCAATCAGTTCCACTGTTTTCATCGCTTCATAAGCTGTGGCATAATAGGGCAGATGCTCCTGTAGTGTCTGAACCAAGTTCTCATAAACTTTATGATGATTACTCATCGAACCCTGATAACTGCCATACTCATTGGGAAGCTGTGATTTTGTTGTGTTGCTTATTTGAATGGCATTACCTTGTTGATAGGCAACTGTATTCAGATATTCTCCACCAATCTTTAACGTTAACTTATCTGCAATTATTGTAAGTGATCCCTCTACATTTTTATCTATACTATTTACAGAATAATTAATGGTACCAATAGCCCCACTCTGCATTTCAAGCATTACAACGCCTGTATCCTCCCCTTGAATCAGATCCTGATGCGTAAAATTTTTGACAATTGCATACACAGATTTCACTTCACCAAAAAGCCAAAAGAGGAGGTCTATAAAATGACTAAACTGTGTATACAAAACACCCCCATCCAACGCTGTTCCATGCCAAGAATTTTTATAATAAGCTGCTGGTCTATTCCAAAAGCAACTTAGTTGAAAGGAGTAAATTTCTCCTACTTGATTTTGGTCGATAGCTTTTTTCAATGCCATCACTGACGGGTTAAATCTATTTTGTTTTACCGTAAATAATTGTTTGCCAGATTTTTCTGCAGTATGTATCATGGCTTCACAATCTGCTACTGAGATGGCCATTGGCTTTTCAACCAATACATGATAACCTGCTTGAAGTGATTGAATACTATGTGTTGCATGTAAGCCATTGGGTGTACAAACAACTACTACATCCAGTATTAACTGCTTT
>CAIJZG010000141.1 GCA_903825065.1 uncultured Bacteroidota bacterium | reverse complement strand
CCTGAGCAATTCGGCCCTGCTTTAAAATATCCATATCTCTATGAATATTTTCAAGAGATCAATCCTCCTCCTCCTAAAATTTAGTAGTTATAACATTGGGATCAATAACAATCTACTATTTAGAAATCAAATCAAATCATTAGCTCTAATTAGCAATAACTTATTTTTGAATTCTTCAATTATTAGTAAGTTTGCCAGTTAAATACTGTACAAAATTCGAGCACTTTTTAAAACAAAAACATAATTAGCCAGCCTTTGATAATTATGTTTTGTAAATATTATCATATAATTAAATTAATAAAAAAATATTTCAGCTTACCATTATTATTGTTATCCTTATTGATATCAACTGCTGATGTATTATTTGCACAAAAAACAAATAATATCGATACCCTTTCAATGTCTTTACCGCAAGCAGAGAAACGGTTTTTGGATAGTAATTTCTTATTATTAGCAGGTCATTATAATGTGGATGCTCAACAAGCTTTGATTGAACAAGCCAAAGTCTGGGACAATCCAACTTTAAATTTAGATAAAGTAATTGCTGCACATGGTCAATTTTGGCCAACCGGAAAAAATCCTGATGGAACTTATAATGGCCAATATTTTATTCAAGTACAGCAACTTATTAAAACAGCCGGTAAAAGAGGTAAGCTGATTAATATGGCTACCTCTAATGCAAAGTTGAGTGAACTACAGTTGCAAGATGTTATCAGAAATTTAAGATATCAATTAAGGACAAATTATTATAATATCCTCCAACAAATTGAACAAAAGAAAATTTATGAAAGTCAACAAATACAATTAAAGAAATTGTTGACAGGAATGGAAGCCCAATTAAATGCAGGCAATATTGCGCAAAAAGATTATTTGAGAATTCAGGCACTTCAAATTTCTTTAGATCAGGATATGACTGAACTCAATAAACAAATGGAGGATAACCAAAATGATTTTAAAACCATTTTACAAATACGAGAGAATGTTTTTGTAAAACCAGCAGAGAATTTTAATAAAATGGCCCCTATCTCTAATATTGTTTCCAATGAAATTTTATTCGATACTGGAAAAATTCATAACCCTTATTTTCAGTTGCAACAAATTCAAACACTTTATCAGCAACAAAATTTGAGCTATCAAAAATCATTGCGTGTTCCTGACGTAACAATTGGACCAAATTTTGATAAGAATTCGAATTTCGCACCTAATTATGTGGGACTTGGCATTTCAGTACCTTTACCAGTTTTAAATACCAATAAAGGGAATATAAAATCTGCGGAATATAGTGTTAAACAACAACAAGCATTTACTAGTAATGCTGAAACAGAATTAAAGAATAATATTAGTAATGCCTATAATAAATTATTGTTGACATTGAAACAAAATAACTCAATTCAAAAAGAGTTTTATGAAAAGTATCAACTGATGTACGATCATGTACTTCAAAGCTATCAGCAAAAACAAATCAATCTTTTAGAGTTTTTGGATTTCTTCAATGACTATACCGATTCACAAGTTCGGCATTTGCAACAACAACTAAACCTACAACTTTCAAAAGAAGAACTTAATTATCAAACAGGGATAGACATTTTAAAATAATCGTTTCATCCGAATTTATATTATTACACATGAATAAGTATATACTCATTTTAGCAGGTTTTTTTACAATTGGGCTTATCGCATGCTCAGAGAAAAAAGAAGAAAAGGTAGAAGTAAAAAAATTTGTATTAAGCGATACCATGTCGAAAATGATAACAATCGATTCAGTATCGAGTTGTTTTATAAATGACGAAATCACTTTAAACGGTGAAATCAGTTTCAATGAAAATAATGTTAACAAAGTATATCCAAGATCTAGCGGTCAGGTTGTTGAAAGTAAAGTAACCCTTGGCGATAAGGTTCAGGCCGGGCAAGTACTTGCCATATTAAAAAGTGCTGACGTTGCGGGTAATTATGCCGATTTAAGTAGTGCTAACTCAGATATCATTATCACAAAACGTCAGTTAGATAATACAGAAGCACTATATAAAAATGGTATCGCCAGTGAAAAAGAATATACAGAGGCTAAACAGAATTATGAAAAGGCTTTAACTGCTAAAGGGAAAATTCAATCGATCATAAATATTAATGGTGGAAATGGAAGTAATGCTGGTGGTACCTATAACTTAATTTCTCCCATTAATGGTTACTTAGTAGAGAAAAAAGTAAATACAGGTAATTTCATCAGGGCTGACATGGGCGACTATCTATTTACAATTTCTGATTTAAAAAATGTATGGGTAAATGCAAATGTGTTTGAAGCAGACATACCCAAAGTAAAAGAAGGATTTGCTGTTCAGGTAACCACCCTAGCCTACCCTAATAAAATCATACCGGGAACAATTGACAAAATGAGTCAGGTTTTAGATCCTACTAACAAAACCTTAAGAGTAAGAATTAAATTAGAAAACCCCGATTTATTACTTCGACCTGAAATGTTTGCCCGAGTTGTAGTATCAAATAAAGAAAATCTGAAAGCTATTTGTATTCCTACTAAAGCATTGATATCATTAAATGGCAAATCTTATGTAGTAACCTACAAGTCGAATAGTGAAATGAAAATTGCAGAAGTGACGATTTTAAAAACTGGTAACAACCGAACTTATTTAATTGATGGAGTTGTTCCTGGAGAAAAATTAATCACTCAAAATCAATTACTGATTTTTCAACAATTATTAAATCAGTAATTTTTGTTTTGGTTAAATGACCAATCCAAATTTTCATTTATAAAAATTATACGATGGTAAAAATTATCAAATCGATTATACATTTCTCATTGAGGCATCGGTATTTTGTTTTCTTCATGACGGCGATCCTCGCTGGAATAGGTTTTGTTAGTTACCAAAATACCCCAATTGAAACATTTCCGGATGTTACTAATACACAAATTATCATTATAACACAATGGCCGGGAAGAAGTGCTGAAGAGGTTGAAAAATTTGTAACTATTCCGCTAGAAACTGCTTTAAATTCAGTTCAACGAAAATCAAATCTAAGAACAACTTCTTCATTTGGCTTATCATATGTCCGGCTCATATTTGATGATGATGTAACTGATGAGTTTGCTCGTCAACAAGTTTTAAGTCGAATTGGCAATGTGGATTTACCTGATGGAATAAAACCAGAAGTAGAACCACCTTATGGCCCCACAGGTGAGATTTTCAGATACACTTTAAAAAGCAATACCAGAAGCATAAGAGAACTATATACCTTACAAGATTGGGTATTAGATAAAGAATTTAAAAGAGTTCCGGGTGTAGCTGATGTAAATAGTTTCGGAGGTGAAGAAAAAAGTTTTGAAATCAGTGTTAATCCAAGTAACCTTTCTAAATATGGCCTTTCCTCGCTCGATGTTTATAATGCCGTAGGAAAAAGCAATTTAAATGTAGGCGGTGATGTTATTGAAAGAAATGGCCAGGCCTATGTGGTTAGAGGTATTGGATTGCTCAACAATATCAATGAGATTGAAAATATCATTGTTACAAAAATCAATTCAGTTCCCATTCTTGTAAAGAATTTAGCACAAGTAAAAGAGGCAGGAAAACCAAGATTAGGGTTAGTTTCAAAAGATACCATTGCTGATGTATTAGAGGGTATTGTAGTAATGGTTAAAGGTTCAAACCCTACTGAGGTTCTAGGTCGTTTGCATGAAAAAGTTAAAGATTTAAACGAAAATATTTTACCTAGTGATGTAAAGATTGATACTTTCTATGATAGAACAGTATTAATGGATTACGCTACACATACAGTAATTCATAATTTAATTGAAGGTATTATTCTGGTTACCTGTATCGTCATGCTATTCATGGCTGATTGGAGAACTACTGTAACCGTTTCAATTATCATTCCCCTCTCACTTCTCTTTGCCTTTATGTGTATGAGAATGATGCATATGACTGCAAACTTGTTATCAATGGGAGCAGTTGACTTTGGAATTATCATTGATGGTGCTGTGGTAATGGTGGAAGGGCTATTTGTGGCACTTGATGCCAAAGCAAAAGAAGTGGGCATGGAAAAATTCAATAAACTCGCTAAACTGGGTTTGTTTAAACAAGTGGGTACAGAAATGGGAAAGTCTATTTTCTTTTCTAAAATCATTATCCTTACTTGCCTAATCCCAATATTTGCATTCCAAAAGGTTGAAGGAAAAATGTTTGCACCTCTTGCTTACACACTAGGTTTTGCATTATTAGGTGCCTTAATTTATACACTAACATT
>CAIJZG010000140.1 GCA_903825065.1 uncultured Bacteroidota bacterium | reverse complement strand
GTCGAACATTTTTTGGTAGCGATAATAATTGGCAATCATTCCTAATTGATATTCGTAAATATTTACCCTTTCCAAGAAATTCCAAAAATACTTTGGCTCTTTGGAGTTTCAACTGGCTGACCTTGGGTGGAACCCCACCTTATTTATTGATGCCTAGCACTGGTTGGGATGACCAATATAATACTGGACGTGGTTATATACAAGGCCGCTTTAGGGGAAACAATATGTTTTATTTTGAAAGTGAGTATCGATTTAATATTAGCAGAAACGGCTTTTTCGGTGGTGTTATTTTTGGTAATCTCCAATATTTCACACCTGAAATTTCAAAACAATTTCAAACGCTCTCACCTGGTTATGGAACGGGTATTCGATTAAAACTCAATAAACATTCCGGAGCTAATCTTTGTATTGATTATGGATTTGGCAAGGATGGATCAAGGGGATTCTTCGTTAATCTAGGAGAAGTGTTTTAAATAATCAAGTCCGTCTCGAGCATTCAGGACGGACTTGATTATACATTAATGCTACAATTACATATGAGCCTTTAAAAATGCAATAGCTTTTTCGTGTGCATCTGCTGTAGCTTCTTTATTAAAACTTGGATTACTAGGATTTGCAAAACCATGACCTGCTTCGTATTTATAAGCAGTCAATTTTTTTCCGCTAGTCAACATATCCTGTTCAAACTTGGTCACCATTTCAGGTGATGGGCTTTTGTCTTTGTTACCAAAGAATCCGATTACATCACAGTTTAATCCTTTTAATTTATCTAAGTTAGTCTCAGGGCGACCGTAATACATGACACAGCCAGCCGCTTGTTTTCCGGCTAATAGAGTTGTTTGTAAACTCCACATTCCCCCAAAACACCAACCAATAGTATAAATTTTAGCCTTAGATCCTGAATAGGCTAATGCTCCTTTAATGATATTTTCTAACCTTTCTGTTTTTGCAGCCTGAACTAATTTCATGGCACTGTCAGGTGTAGCGGCTACTTTTCCATCGTATAAGTCTATGGCTAGCACATTTACATCTTCTAATTCTTTCGAAAGATTGTCGGATTCTCTTTTGATATAATCGTTCAATCCCCACCATTCTTGAATCACAAAAACCCATTTATTACTCTTTTTCTTGGATTTAATTTCATAACCCATAGCTTCAGAACCATCTGCAGCCTTAAAACTTATGGATTTGCCCAAAGCCCCATCAAGATGGAATGGCAATGGTGTAGGATGAAGGTTTGCAAAAGCCATAGTACTAGCTTCTTGTCTGAATTGGTCTCGAACATCTGCATTATAACAACTGATATAACATTCAGGAGTTAGAATTTTCGGACTTGGAGCTTTATACCGATAGCTGAAAATAAAGGCCGTTGAAAACGCGGCCAAAGTCAAAATCAATAGTTTTTTCATTATTTGTAATTTTTAGTAGGAAAGATTTGCACTTCAAATTAACACTTCTGTTGAGCCATTGTTTGTTTTTCGCCTAGTATTTTTTTTCTGAGCTTTTTTAAAGTAGGTTTGTATGACCGCTGAGAATTTTTTGTCATTTATTCCCCTTGGTCAAATTAGATGTTCCTTTTAAAGCTGAATGAAGGCGAAAGCTTTTTTCGAGCTATTTTTTCTTATAGGAACATTGAGAAAGCGAAAATGTGTGAATAGCTCATTTTTGGACATTCTAATAAATTTAAACGAATACTTTAGGTATTCAAAATTGATCAATAAACGCTCTTATGGCTAAGTACATTTTTGTTACTGGTGGAGTTACCAGTAGTTTAGGTAAAGGAATTATTGCAGCGTCGCTTGCAAAACTATTGCAGGCTCGAGGCTTGAAAGTTACCATTCAAAAGTTTGATCCTTATATTAATGTGGATCCGGGAACATTAAATCCATATGAACATGGAGAGTGCTATGTAACTGAAGACGGTGCTGAAACCGATTTAGATCTTGGGCACTATGAGCGTTTCTTAAGTAATTATACTTCACAAGCAAATAATGTAACTACCGGTAGGATTTACCAAACAGTTATTAATAAAGAAAGGGCAGGCGATTTTCTTGGTAAAACTGTTCAAGTGGTACCGCATATAACTGATGAAATAAAAAGAAGAATGTTATTGCTGGGTCAAAGTGGTCAATTTGATATCATTATAACTGAATTAGGTGGAACAGTTGGAGATATCGAAAGTTTACCGTTTATTGAAGCAGTTCGACAATTACAATGGGAATTACCAGATGAAGACCTAGTTGTGGTGCATCTAACTTTAATACCCTATTTAAAAGCTGCCAAAGAATTAAAAACAAAACCAACTCAACACAGTGTAAAAATGTTGAGTGAAACCGGGGTACATCCTGATATATTAGTTTGTAGAACAGAAGAGCCATTAAACAATGATATCAAACGTAAAATCGCACTGTTTTGTAATGTAAAAACCGAAGCAGTAATTGAAGCAATGGATGCAGCTACTATTTATGAAGTGCCATTGTTGATGCTTCGCGAAAAGTTAGATCTAATTTGTTTACGAAAAATGAACATCACAGGATATGCCGAACCTAATTTAGATAAATGGAAAGGTTTTTTAGACAAATTAAAATATCCAAAAAGTAAAGTAACTATAGGTTTAATTGGAAAGTATATTGAATTGCAAGATGCTTATAAATCAATTCTAGAAAGCTTTATTCATGCCGGTGCTATGAATGAAGTAAAAGTTGAAGTGGTGAATGTACACAGTGAATATATTACAGCTGAAAATGTTTCTGAAAAACTTTCTGGATTAGATGGATTATTAGTTGCTCCTGGATTTGGATTACGTGGAATTGATGGAAAAATTATTGCAGTACAATATGCAAGAGAAAAGGGTTTGCCTTTCTTTGGTATTTGCTTAGGAATGCAAATGGCCGTTATTGAATTTGCTAGAAATGTTCTTGGATTGAAAGGTGCTCATTCAGTAGAAATGGATGCCAATACAGAGTTCCCTGTGATTGATATTATGGAAGAACAGAAGAAAATCACTATGATGGGTGGAACCATGCGTTTGGGATCATATCCTTGTGAAATTACAGAAGATAGTCTGGCTCATAAAATTTATGGCAAGACTACTATAACTGAACGTCACCGTCATCGTTATGAATTTAACAATAAATACTTAGAGCAAATACAACAAAATGGAATGGTAGCAAGTGGTATTAATCCTGAAACAGGTTTGGTGGAGATAGTCGAAATTCCATCACATCCTTTCTTTATTGGTGTGCAATATCACCCTGAATTAAAGAGTTCGGTGGAAAATCCTGCACCACTATTTGTTTCATTCATTGGTGCAGCAAAGAAATACAATGAACAGCTGCATAGTAACGGCAAAAAAGTAGCACAAATTTAAATATATGCTTAACAGAACCTCGATCATTGCATTATTGCTTTTCTTTTATCAGCTTAATGCTTTACAAGCGCAGCCACCTTCTGGTATTCATTGGAGTAAAAATGGAACTGGTTATTATACCATCGCAAATGGAGAGATCTCTTATAATGATTTAAACGCTAACACAAAGTTGGTTGT
>CAIJZG010000139.1 GCA_903825065.1 uncultured Bacteroidota bacterium | reverse complement strand
GATAAAAGAAAAAGTAAAAAGTAAAAAGTAAAAAGTAAAAAGCAAAGCTAAATCCCCTACCAGGAGGGGTGCATGAAGGGCGCAGTGGGAGGTGACTCGTCCTAATAAAAGTTTACAGATTTTTAGATTAAT
This sequence comes from uncultured Bacteroidota bacterium, assembly GCA_903825065.1. GTDB lineage: Bacteria > Bacteroidota > Bacteroidia > Chitinophagales > Chitinophagaceae > Sediminibacterium. The sequence goes on along the minus strand of CAIJZG010000139.1, from coordinate 2,866 downwards.
CCTAGGATAAGTTGACAGTTACTTCTTAATCCTAGGATTGGTTTACAAACGTAAGTTGTTTCTGATAATAGTTCTTCCATAATCTCCTTGTTTCTATAGGCACATTTGATTGGTGTAATTGATTAGGTTTAAGATTCCCGATGCTCATATGAGGTCTTTCATTATTGTAAAGCTCTATAACCGATCCAAGTAATGCTTTTGCTTCCTTGATAGTATTCACTTCATATGCACTCAGATATTCTTCTTTAATAATACCATTGATTCTTTCTGCAAGTGCATTTTCAAGAGGATCACTATTCTCTGTCATACTGATACCAATATTGTAATGCTGTAATAGCTTTACGTATGCTGGATTACAGTATTGAAAACCCCTATCGCTGTGGTGCGTGAGCTGAACAGGGCGTGTTGGCCCTAAAGCCAAAAGCGCCATGTTCAAAGCCTGGATAGTTTCCACAACCGCTAGTGTCTCTGCTACATGATACCCCACAATTTTATGAGAATAAACATCAGTAATAAAACTGATGTACACATGCTTGTCTGTATTTATCCTCCAATAGGTAATATCACTCACCCATAATTGATTCGGAGCAGTGGCGATAAAGTCTCTGATCAGATTCGGATACTTCTTATATCGATGGTAAGAGTTCGTTGTTCTGATGGTTCTTTTGCGTTTGCGTATCAATAAATGATTTTCTGAGAGCATTGTAAATAAAGCATCTCTGCCCATTTTGATACAATGCTCTTGCATAAATGGAAACAACAAATGATACAACTTACGTCCTCCCATTCTAGGATGCTTTTCTCTGATTTTTCGCACTTCTTGGATAATTAATGCTTCCTCAATGGTGCTTTGTATATCTTCCTGATTTTGCTGATAATAAGCCTGTCTCGTAATACCAAACCATCCGCATAGCGTGGCCATAGCTATGTGTGGAAAATCGCTTTTCATTGCTTCTATTGTTTGGTGTTGAACTTTTTTCGGATGGGGATTTTAAACTCTTTCTCAGCAATATCTACCATGGTAGAAAATGCGATGGCTTTGAGTTCTGCTTCCTTCAGTTGCTTCTCCAACTCCGCAATGCGCTTCTTTAATTGAAGTTGCTCAAACTGATCTTCTGGTAGTCCAGGATCAACTTTCTTCTTAGACATAATAAAACCTTTTGACGCAAGTTTAGGTATTAATTGTTGACTAGAAGTCAAATACCCTAATTCACGCATCCACCTAACTAAATATCCATGATCTGCACGACCTGTATACTTTCGCCATATCGCATCCTTTGGTTGCCCGCTTGAAAGATAATCCTTGATGATCTCATGCTTCTCAAATTCACTAAATGATCCACTTGATTTTAAAATGATTGTTTTGTGCATTTTACACTGGTTTTAGTGTAAACCCATTTCAGGACAAGTCAGCCGGTTTTAGGGGGTCAATTTGCGTGGATTTTCCACTTACACCAACAAATGGTAAGACGCCAAGAGAATTTAATATAATCTCATCAGGAAAGTATTTGCTTGTAGGTAACCAAGATTCAAATAGTGTTAGTTCCTTTTCTATTGATCCAATTAACGGTAATTTGAAACTAGAAAGTATTTCTAATAATATTCCAAAGCCAGTTTCTATTCAGTTTGTCAATTGATAATTTTAAAATGCACTTACTTCTAACTCAGCCTTTTCCACAGCGCCTAAAACTTTTGGGTCTGGGAATAATCCCTCTTTGATTTCTCAATGTTAGATTTACCAAACCAGGTAAATTTATACTGCAAACTCTTTCCCCCAATTATGCAACGAAGTAATACTGGGTATTAATTTATGTCCTTTTTTAGTTAAAGTATATTCAACAGTTGGAGGAACTGTTGCAAATACTTCTCTTGTTATAATTCCATTGGCTTGCATGTTTTTCAATTCCTTTACTAACATCCTTGTATTAATACCTTCAATACTTTTTTCAATTTCTTTGAAACGTAACTTGCCTTTTGATAGAATATAAATAATTGGCATAGCCCATTTACCTCCAATTATTTCTAGTACCTCTTTTAAACTGCAAGATTGCTCAGTTATTTTTAACTTTTTTTTCTCCATAACGTATTGATTCTATTCATTGCTTTACAGTAGGTTAATACTTTACAAAAGTGTAACTGCTTTAATATTTAAAGTAATGTGTGTAATATTACCACTTAAATTTAAATTAATGAAATTATTAGAATCTGTAAAAGTTGGTATTAAGACACTTAATAATAGAATGGTAATGGCTCCAATGACACGTTCACGTGCTGATATAAATGGAATAGTTGGAAAATCTACAATAACGTATTATAAGCAAAGAGCTAGTGCTGGCTTAATTGTTAGTGAGGCAATTAATATTAGTAAACAGGCTATAGGTAGTCCGTTTACTCCGGGCATTTATACGCCGGAACAGGTTGCTGCTTGGAAAAAAGTAACCGAAGCGGTTCATGATAATGGAGGTGTAATTTACGCCCAACTTTGGCATACTGGTAGAGTTGGGCATTCGTTGGTAAAAAATGGTGAATCAACAGATGCACCATCTTCTATTCCTATCAATGGACAACAGCATTTTACAATAGAGGGAATGAAAGATTATGAAACTCCACATGCCTTAAGTATTAAAGAAATTCAGAAAATCATTTCTGATTATAAACAAGCTGCAATCAATGCAATGGAGGCTGGATTTGATGGAGTAGAATTACACGCTGCATTTGGGTATTTGCCAAATCAATTTTTAGCAGATAGTGCAAATCAAAGAAATGATCAATATGGTGGGAATGATGAAAATCGCAATCGTTTTGTATTAGAAGTAATGAAAGAAATGATTAGCTCAATTGGGAATGAAAAAGTGGCAATTAGATT
>CAIJZG010000138.1 GCA_903825065.1 uncultured Bacteroidota bacterium | reverse complement strand
ATCTAGTATATAATTAAAATTTTGTCCACCACTTTTTATTAATGCTAACCATTGCTCAAAATCTGTATAAATTTGGTTTTTCAACAATTTTTTGTTCAATGCTGAAGCCCTTCTTTGAACCTCTAAGCCACCAGGCAATTCTCCATCCGTTTTGCATCCTCTGTAAATACATTCCTTCATTGCCTTCCAAATTTGCAATACCCCTTCACGGGTATTTGCTTCTGATCTCCAAGCAGATTCATTTTCGAGTACCACTTCACTTATGCTTAACCCCTTCATACACCAATGAAGTAAGTCATCAGCGGTATTAATTGGGAATGGCAAATCAATTTGATCTTTCTTATCAACTACTTGATTTTCTTTAACAATAAATCCCCCTCCAATAGAAAAATAAGTATCACACCAAGAGTTTCCATTTTTTAATTCCACCAGAAAAGAAAGTCCGTTTGGATGAAAACTCAAACAATCTTTTACTATAAAATGTAAGTCATAATCAGTATCAAACTGGATAGGAACTATCCCCCCTAATAACAATTCTTTTTTTGTCTGAATAGATCTTATTTTGGGAGTAATACTGTTTACATCAATGGTTACAGGATCTTCACCACAAAGACCCATATAAATTGCAATATCTGTACCATGCCCCTTTCCTGTTTTGGCAAGTGAACCATATAACAAGATCTTGATAGACTTTACTTCAGAAAGACTCGAGCGTTGTTTGATTTGTTCCAAACAATCTAATGCTGCACGCCAGGGCCCAAGTGTATGAGAACTAGAAGGTCCTACTCCTATTTTAAACATATCAAAAACAGAAATCGACTCGTGAGGCATAATCAATCATTAATTGAATATCAAAATTAAGTGAAGATGCTCCTAAAGCCATTATTAAAAATTATTCAATAAAATGGGGAGAAAATTAGAGGAATTAAGGTTAAGATTGAGAGATCTTTGAATAGTTTTTCCGAACTTTGCCATCTAAATTAATTAGCACTTATCAAATACAAATTATGGAACTTTCTTCTCTATTAGACAGGTTTGCAGAACCAGAAACATTAAAAATGGCCAAATTAGGTCGCGAATTAAGAGCTCAAGGAATTGATGTGATTGACTTAAGTTTAGGAGAACCAGATTTTGATACTCCTCAACATATTAAAGATGCTGCTATCAAAGCAATCAATGATAACTGGAGTCATTATACACCAGTTTCGGGTTTTCTTGATTTAAGAGAAGCAGTATGTACTAAATTAAAAAGGGATAATAATCTTGATTATAAACCAGAAAATATTGTTACTTCTACAGGGGCCAAGCAAAGTTTGGCGAATACTATTTTAGCGTTGGTTGATGAAGGAGAGGAAGTAATTATTCCAACACCTTATTGGGTAACTTATTCTGAATTAGTGAAGATCGCCAGAGGAAAAGTTGTTGAAATTAGAACAACAGTTGAGAATCAATTTAAATGTACACCTGCAGAATTAGAAGCTGCTATTACACCAAAGTCAAAAGTATTCATGTTCTCTTCTCCATGTAATCCTTCTGGAGCAGTTTATACAAAAGCTGAATTAGAAGGTTTAGCAGAAGTATTTCGTAAGCATCCTAATTTGATTATCCTTTCGGATGAAATATATGAGTATATTAATTTTGAAGGTAAGCATGAAAGCATTGCGCAATTTGATGACTTAAAAGATCGTGTTGTTTTAATCAATGGATTAAGTAAAGGTTTTGCGATGACTGGCTGGCGTTTAGGTTATATCGCAGCAAACACAACCATTGCAAAAGCTTGTGAAAAATTACAAGGCCAGTTTACAAGTGGCACATGTTCTATTGCACAAAAGGCAGGCGTAGCTGCACTTTTAGGTGATTTAAGACCGTCTGTAGAAATGACTGATGAGTTTACAAGAAGAAGAACAAAAACGCTTGAACTAGTAAAATCAATACCAGGTTTTAAATGTTTTGAACCACAGGGAGCTTTTTATGTTTTCCCAGATGTAAGTTATTATTATGGCAAATCAAATGGATCTGAAACTATAAAAAATGCAGCTGACTTCAGTATGTATCTATTAAATACAGCCCACGTTTCTTCAGTAATGGGAGATGCATTTGGAGAACCCCATTGTGTTCGATTTTCATTTGCTAATAGCATGACAAATATTGAAAGAGCATGGGTAAGAATTAAAGATGCATTGGCTAAATTGAGCTAAATTAGTGAAGAGTGAAAAATAGATTTAAAAAAGCTTCTGAAATAAATCAGAAGCTTTTTTTTATTATTTAAGAATTTCCTTTTCCTCTAAGAGGTAGTCCTTTTTAAAATTCCATTTTTCAAAATGATACTCGATTTTATACGCGACAACTAGTTTAGATAATTCACTAAAATGTATCGTTAATTTGTATTGCTGATTTTTAATTCCTTTCAACCAAAATTCTTCTGATTGTTTATTTGTGGTATCCATTTTTGTTTCTCCCAGATAGCTATTTACCACACTTGAATCTTGCATCATTGGAATATTTCGCCAGGCATAGGGGATGGAAAATTTGGCAGCATTGGGTACCACATAAATAAATACAAAAACATAGAATAACCCGATCAGTATTAACATTGCACCAATAGAAATAAGAATTGATTTTAATGACATGAATTTTAAATTTGAAATGAAGTATTAAAACAAACTACTATCAAAACCATAATCTCTTTCTACTAAACATATCCTTACTTTATAAGCAGCATACCATTTATCCCTTCCCATTTGTTGTGCTACTAAATGTTCTGATATTAATTTCCATTTTTTAATTGATTCCAAACTATCCCAATAAGAAACGGTAATACCAATTTCATTTCTGGCAGATTCATGACCTAAATAACCTGCTTGATGTTTTACAAGCTCTTCCATCTTTTCTGCCATAAAACCATATCCATCTTTATTTTCTGCAGCAATGGAACTAAAGATAACTGCATAATAAGGTGGCTTAGGAGTTGCTGCTATCATATGCCATAAATTTATTGTGTAGTGCAAGTACTTGTTCCGTTAACATTTGTTGCTCATCATTTACAATTACAAAATCACAAAGTTTCATTTTTATGGAATCTGATACTTGCTTGTCAATTCTTTCTAAAACTTCGTTTCTATTTAATCCATCCCTTAGCATGACGCGTTGAATACGGATATGTTGCGGAGCAAAAACTCCAATAATATAATCTAATCCCGATCCAGCACCTGCTTCAAACATCAGTGCAGCTTCTTTTATTATATAAGGTGCATTCTGTTCTGAAACCCAATCTGCAGCAGCTTGTAAAGTAATAGGATGAACTATTGCATTGAGGACAGTTAATTCATAAGGGTCTCTAAAAACAATATTTGCCAGCCATTTTCTATTTAATTTTTCGCCTTCAAACACCAATGGTCCAAAATGTTTAATTAGTTGTTCTTTGAGAACTAAGTTATTTTCCATCAAATTCTTCGCAACAGTATCGGCATCAAATACTGGTATACCTAATACCTTAAAGATATTGGCTACAGTGGTTTTGCCACTTCCAATTCCACCTGTTAATCCGATTTTAAGCATAAAAAATCCGAAATTCAATTACTCGAATTTCGGATATAAGAATTGTATTAAAGAATTATTTCTTGTCAGCAGCAGGTTTGTTGATTGCGGCAGTCCATTCCATGCTAATAGTAGATTTTTCAATCTTCAAATAGCTACCAGGGCTAACCTCTAATTGCAAAGTGCCATCTTCATTAATTTTATTAATAGTACCGTGTATACCAGCAATGGTTACCACTTTATCACCTTTTTGCATATCATCAACAAATTTCTTTTGTTCTTTTGCTTTTTTAGCCTGGGGACGAATCATAAATAGCCAGAAAACCAGAATGATGGCACCCATCATTACTAACTGAACCATTCCACCACCACCTTGAGGATTACCTGCTAATAAAACTGAATTCAAATACATTTTTTTTGATTTTTATTTTTATAAAGAAGTTTGCAAATAAACAAAAAATCCACTAAAGTTTCTTTGAAGTATTAGCATTAGAATTTGCCGATTCAATGATGCCTGTAAAAATCAGGGTTTTATTGATCCCGTTTTTAGTGTTGGTTGTAACAAAAATGCTTTTTCGTACTTCCCCCGGATGCGCCTTTTTACTATCAAATGAACCTGATACAAAGCCCTCGCCACCTGGTGCTATAGCACCTTTTGTAAAATCCGGAACAGTACATCCGCAGCCAGCTTGTACATTAGAAATCGTTAGTGGCTTATTCCCAGTATTACGCATTCTGAAAGTAACTACTTTAGTTTCTCCCATTGGAATTGATCCGAAATTAACAATAGTATCTAACCATTGGATTTCAGTAAAATTGCTGGAATCGGCTGTTGTAAAAGGATTTAAACGAACTACAGGGCTAGGATTTTTGCAAGAGAAAATCAACAGAAAGCAACTAATTAAAATTATCCCAAGGAAAGTCTTCATTTGATTAGGATTTATGTTTAAAATTAATTTTATGAATCTCTCCTTTATCCATAAACTCTTTATGAATATTATCGAGAATACCGTTTACAAATTGTCCGCTCTGAGGAGTGCTATATTCTTTTGCGAGATCAATATACTCATTGATGGTAACTTTTGTAGGGATGGTTTCGAAATATAATAATTCGCAAACACCCATACGCATTAGTATCATATCCAACAAAGCAATTCTCTCTGCATCCCAATTTTTCAACTTGGGTTTAATTAGTTCTGCAGTGAATTCCTTTTTATCTATTGTTGTACTCAAAAGAGTTTTGGCAAAATCCCATTTTTCAGAGCCAATCATCTGCTGTAAATCATAACTAGCAGGCTTATGAAGATAATTCAGCACCAACTGATCCATCATTTCAGCATCATCATCCCAATTAGTGAAAAGCTCTTCTAAATGAGTAATAAAGTCTTCATTGGGAAGCATATAAGAAGTAAAAATCAGTTTCATGATTTCTTTTTCCTTACCCTTATCTCTGCTTTGCTCAAGTATGTATTCCAGGTATTTTTCGTCTTTCGCTAAATCTTGATAAACTTTTTTCAAAAGATCTTTATCGATTCTTAAAGATGGTTTATACTCCTCAATCGCTTTTTTATAAGTAGCTGATTCCAATATTTGCCATAAAATTTCATTCCCGGCAATCTTAATATTTACATTGAGATCTTCTTGAGAGGGAAGATTTTTAGCTGCCCTATTTGCAGAACTGGTTTCTGCATATCTAGCCACTTCAGTAATGAAATATATCAGATAAACAAACAAGTCGCTAGTCTGGTCTAGGTTCTTCTGTAACTGGCTGACAGGGTTTTTAAACGGAATCGGGCTATGGCCCGACTCTATCATGTAGAGTAACTGCATTACCTTGACACGAATATTTCTTCTACTGATCATTGATAAGAACTGATTTTGGGAGCGGCAAAGGTATTGGTTTCGAGTGTCGTTTCAAAATGAAAATGGTTGTTTCTTAAACTGAATTGCTCAATTTTAGAACCAATTGGACTTTAGAAAGATTCAGCTAGTTCTGTATTTATGAAAAATTGACACAGCCAGTTGCAAAAACTTACTCATCTTTGCGCCGTTTCTGACAGTCTATGTATAAGCTTTGCCGTATGATGTTAGGTATCTGAAAATTTGACCTGAATCTTCTTTATGGCATAATTATCGATGAATGTCAGTACATTTTACTCAATCAATTAAAAAACCTATAAACACATGGCTAAAAAATTGCAAGTTACTCCGCTTCACGACAGAGTAATCGTTAAGCCTGCAGCTGCAGAAGAAAAAACTGCAGGGGGAATTATTATTCCTGACACTGCTAAGGAAAAACCTCAGCGTGGAATTATTGTTGCAGCAGGTACAGGTAAAAAAGATGAACCAATGACCGTTAAAGTTGGTGACAACGTTTTGTATGGCAAATATGCTGGAACAGAAATCACCATTGAAGGACAGGATTTGTTGATCATGAGAGAAAGCGATATTCTGGCGATTGTTTAATGCGTACAAAAAAAAGGGATATTTCATTTCTTAATTGTTGTACAATTTCAAAAATTCCAAAAATTTAAAATATTATGGCTAAACAGATTTTCTTCGATATCGAAGCAAGAAATAAAATGAAAAAAGGCGTTGATACATTGGCCAACGCTGTTAAAGTAACTCTTGGACCAAAAGGTCGTAACGTAGTTATTGAAAAAAAGTTCGGTGCACCACAAGTAACTAAAGATGGTGTTACAGTTGCAAAAGAAATTGAATTAGAAGACGCAATTGAGAACATGGGTGCTCAGATGGTGAAAGAAGTTGCTTCTAAAACTGCTGATATTGCAGGCGACGGTACTACAACTGCTACTGTTTTAGCGCAGGCTATTATTGGTGAAGGTTTAAAGAACGTTGCTGCAGGTGCTAACCCCATGGATTTAAAGCGTGGTATTGATAAAGCTGTTGCTAAAGTTATTGAAAGCTTAAGAGCTCAATCACAAACTGTTGGAACCGATACTAAAAAAATTGAACAAGTAGCTACTATCTCAGCAAACAGTGATAGCGAAATTGGCAAGTTGATTGCTATGGCAATGGCTAAAGTTGGTAAAGAAGGTGTTATTACTGTTGAAGAAGCAAAAGGTACTGATACTACTGTTGATGTAGTAGAAGGAATGCAATTCGATCGTGGATATATCTCTCCTTATTTCGTTACTAATAGCGAAAAAATGGAAGTTGAATTACAGAATCCATATATCCTGATCTACGATAAGAAGATCAGTGCTATGAAAGATATCT
>CAIJZG010000137.1 GCA_903825065.1 uncultured Bacteroidota bacterium | reverse complement strand
TATGAACATTTCATGTTAAAAGAAATTCATGAGCAACCTGATACCATATTCGATTGTTTACGTGGTAGATTATTTCCAGACAATGGCATGATCATCATGAGTGGTGTAGAGAATCATATGGAGGCTTTAAAAAATGCGCAAAGAATTCTAATTGTAGCATGCGGTACCAGCTGGCATGCAGGTTTATTAGCTGAATATCAAATTGAAGAATTATGTCGAATTCCAGTAGAAGTGGAATATGCGTCTGAATTCAGATATCGCAATCCTGTTATTCATCCGGGAGATGTAATTATTGCTATCTCTCAAAGTGGAGAAACAGCTGATACTTTAGTGGCTTTAGAAAGTGCCAAAGAAAAGGGTGCCTTTATTTTTGGAATCGTGAATGTGGTGGGCAGTAGTATTGCACGTTTAAGTCATGCCGGAGCATACTCTCATGCAGGACCAGAAATAGGTGTTGCAAGCACAAAAGCATTTACAGGACAATTGGCAGTTCTTTCTATGATTGCTTTAAAAATCGGTTACGCTAAAGGAACTTTGTCTCAAGAAAGATACCTGCACTTAATGAGAGAGTTGCAAGCTATCCCTGAAAAAGTAAGGGAGATATTAAAAGACACCAGCAATATTCAACGAATTGCAGAAAAATATAAAGATGCACGCGATTTTCTTTTCTTAGGTCGCGGATATAATTTCCCCATTGCATTAGAGGGCGCATTGAAATTGAAAGAGATCTCTTATATACACGCTGAAGGTTATCCTGCGGCAGAAATGAAACATGGTCCAATTGCTTTAGTTGATAAGGATTTACCTGTAGTTTTTGTAGCAACAAAAGATTCTTATTATGAAAAAATAGTTTCTAATGTACAAGAAATAAAAGCTCGTAAAGGAATGGTGATCGCAGTTGCTACCGAGGGAGATGAGATAATTCCAGGCATGGCAGACGACACCATGTTTGTTCCAGATGCCGATGAAGTATTGGCACCATTATTAAGTGTTATCCCGATGCAATTGTTGAGCTATTATGTTGGATTGGCAAAAGGATTGGATGTTGACAAACCAAGAAATTTGGCAAAGAGTGTAACAGTAGAATAATTTCTACCCAATTATTGTTCCATCATTAGAACTATTGTTTATGTCACAGAATAAAATTTATAAAACCCCACTCAATTCATTGGGCTATGGTTTTATTGAAGCACCTTTTTTGCCAAAAGGGAAAGATGAATATTATCTTAGAAATCTACAGAATAGAAATGGCATCAATTACCGGCATTTAAATGCTTATGAAATTGAAGTGCTTGTCAGAAATAGAAATACAAGTGACGATTGGAATAAATTTTTAGTTTCCGACCTTTTTAATCCTGAGCTTGTAAAAAATTGCAAATTTTATGGTTTAGTACGAATAGGAAAGTTAGAACCAATATGCCTTGGCTTTAGCGATTTAAAAGTTCCTGTAGGCTTGTACAATTCAACTATTATTAGTTGCGATTTTGGAGACAATGTGGTAATTGATAATGTTCATTATCTCGCTAATTACATCATTGGGAGCGAAGTTTTGATTACCAATGTTGATGAGATGGTAACTACCAATCATAGTAAGTTTGGTAATGGTATTTTAAAAGAAGGTGAAGAAGAAGATGTTCGAATTTGGGTAGAACTTTGTAATGAAAATACCGGACGTAGAGTACTTCCGTTTGTAGGTATGCTTTCTGGTGATGCTTATTTATGGAGTAAATATAAAGATGATACTGTTTTACAGGAAAAATTCAAATCCTTTACTGCAAAGCAATTTAAGCCAAATAGAGGCTACTATGGTAAAGTGGGTGATAGGTCAGTGATCAAAAATACTAAAATCATCAAGGATGTCTGGGTTGGCTCTGATGCCTATATTAAAGGAGCTAATAAACTTAAAAATCTTACGATAAATTCGGGACCAGAGGGCACAACACAAATTGGGGAAGGTTGTGAAATTGTAAATGGAATTATTGGGTTTGGATGCAGATTATTTTATGGCATTAAAGCAGTACGCTTTGTGATGGCCGATCATTCGCAATTAAAATATGGAGCCCGATTAATCAACTCTTATCTCGGACCCAATGCTACCATTTCTTGCTGCGAAGTTTTGAATTCGTTGATATTCCCCGCACATGAACAACACCATAATAATAGTTT
>CAIJZG010000136.1 GCA_903825065.1 uncultured Bacteroidota bacterium | reverse complement strand
CATCACTACAACCGGGTGAGGTGCTTTTACTGGAAAACTTACGTTTCTATAAAGAAGAAGAAAAAGGGGATGTGGCTTTTGCAGAAAAATTGAGCAAGTTGGGTGATATCTATGTAAACGATGCATTTGGTACCGCACACCGCGCTCATGCTTCTACAGCAGTGATCGCACAATTCTTTCCGGGCGATAAAAAAATGTTTGGCCTTGTAATGGAGGGCGAAGTAGCAAGTGCAGAAAAAGTAATGCACCAAAGCGAAAAACCTTTTACAGCTATTATCGGTGGAGCAAAGGTTTCTGATAAAATCTTAATTATTGAGAACTTATTAGAAAGAGCTACTGATATCATCATCGGTGGTGGTATGGCATACACTTTTATGAAAGCAGAAGGAGGTAAAATAGGTAACTCTTTATGTGAAAACGATCGGATTGATACTGCTCTTGAAATATTGAAAAAAGCAGAAGCAAAAGGTGTGAATATTCACTTGCCTGCTGATTCTATCATTGCCGATGCATTCTCTGCAACTGCACATACAGCTGATGCACCTAGCTTTAATATTCCTGATGGCTGGATGGGTTTGGATATTGGTCCTAATGCTGCTGAACAATTCAGTAACGTGATCAAACAATCGAAGACCATTCTTTGGAACGGTCCGATGGGCGTTTTTGAAATGGAAAAATTCCAGCACGGAACTAAAGCAATTGCAATAGCGGTTGCTGCAGCTACTAAAAATGGCGCATTCTCTTTAGTTGGGGGAGGCGATAGTGTGGCTGCTGTGAATCAATTCGGTTTTCATGATCAGGTTAGCTATGTATCTACAGGTGGTGGTGCCATGCTCGAATACTTTGAAGGGAAATCCCTTCCTGGTATCGATGCGATTAATAAATAATTGAATGACTTTTTAAGTTAAAGACTGTCTAATTAGGCAGTCTTTTTTAATTGTTGGGTATATCATCTTTCACAGCCTATATTAAAAATCCTAAATCTGACATTTTGCTATCTTTTACTAATGGCACTTATTTTGTAATATTATTATAGGTATTGCGACAAACATTTAAATTACACTTAAATTAAAATTTATATGAGCACAAAAAACATAACGCTAATCGTTATCGCTGGATTGATATTAATACTTGGTTGGTCCGGTTGCAATGGATACAATGGATTGGTACAACAGGATGAAACTGTTAAAAAGGCATGGAACTTTGTACAATCAGATTATCAGCGTCGTGCTGATTTGATTCCAAATTTGGTTAGCACTGTAAAAGGAGAAGCTAATTTCGAGCAAAAAACACTGACTGATGTAATACAAGCTAGAGCAAGTGCTTCACAAATTAAATTGGAAGCAAATGATCTTTCGCCTCAAAAAATACAACAGTTTCAAGCAGCTCAAGGTCAGTTGTCTCAGGCTTTGGGTAAATTGATGGTACTTACTGAGAACTATCCGAACTTAAAAGCTAATGAAGCTTTCCGTGGTTTGCAAGCTCAATTAGAGGGAACTGAAAATAGAATTAAAGTAT
>CAIJZG010000135.1 GCA_903825065.1 uncultured Bacteroidota bacterium | reverse complement strand
CTGGGTTCGAATCCTAGTGCCCGTGCAGATTATTGGAGAGGCGGTTTAAAGATTACAAAATAGAAAACATGAACAAGATCACCACTTATTTTAAAGAAAGTTATCGTGAATTGCTGGAGAAAGTAACCTGGCCTACCTGGATACAGTTACAGCAAAGCACCGTAATCGTGTTGGTTGCTACTGTTATCATTACCGCAATGGTTTGGATAATGGACTTTTCAAGTAACCAATTGCTTAAATTGATTTATTCACTTTTCAAGTAACCAATCATGGAAGCAGTTGAAATATTAGATGGCGAAGTACCCGCAGTTCCACAAATGGAAACCAAATGGTATGTTTTGCGCGTGGTGAGTGGTAAAGAACGTAAGGTAAAAGAATATCTAGATAAGGATTTGGTAAGAAATGGATGGACTACGATCATTAAGCAAATATTCTTGCCAATGGAGAAAGTCTATAAAGTGCAAAACGGTAAAAAAGTAATGCGCGAAAAAAACTATTTTCCTGGATACGTGATGATGGAAGTTCAAGACGGTAAATTAACCGATGATATTGTGCAACATATCAGCAATATTAGCAACGTCATGCACTTTTTAACGGACGGTAAAGGCTCAAAGGGAAATATCATATCGCTTCGTAAAAGTGAAGTGAATAAAATGCTAGGTAAGGTTGATGAGATGAATGATTTGGGTGGCATTAGCATGAGTGAACCATTTATAGTTGGCGAAACTATAAAAATCATCGAAGGACCATTTAACGATTTCAATGGCGTGATAGAAGAGGTAAACGACGAAAAGAAAAAATTGAAAGTAACGGTGAAGATTTTTGGACGTTCTACACCAGTAGAACTCAGTTATATGCAGGTTGACAAAATCAGCTAAGCTAAAAAAACAAAAAAGCCCTGAAATTTTAAATTTCAGGGCTTTTTTGTTTCCTATTTGAAATAAAAGGGTAAAATATTTTGCTCAAAACTAGAGATAGCTTACCTTCGCCGCCCCAAAAGTTCTTTTTAGGAAGAATGATTGACTTTGGGAGTGCAGCAAAAAGCAGCACGATATAACCAATAAAATCTAAAAAATGGCAAAAGAAATCTCAGGCTACGTAAAGTTGCAGGTGAAAGGCGGTCAAGCCAATCCAGCACCTCCAGTAGGACCAGCCCTTGGTTCAAAGGGTGTTAACATCATGGAGTTCTGTAAGCAATTTAATGCTAGAACTCAAGACAAAATGGGAAAAGTGGTTCCTGTTTTGATTACCGTTTATACAGACAAGTCTTTCGACTTCGTAATTAAAACTGCTCCAGCTGCTGTTCAATTAATGGAAGCTGCAAAAATTCAGAAAGGTTCTAAAGAAAGTAATCGTGATAAAGTAGGTAAAGTTACTTGGGAACAAGTAGAAGTTATCGCTAAAGACAAGATGACTGACTTGAACGCATTCACTTTGAATAGCGCTATGAACATGGTTGCAGGAACTGCACGTTCAATGGGTGTTACTGTTGAAGGTAAAGCCCCTTGGGAAAATTAATTATTCACCTTAAATCATTTAGAAAATGTCACTTACTAAAAAAAGAAAAGTAGCAGTAACTAAGGTGGATAAAAATAAAATTTATTCCCTGAAAGAAGCAGCTAGCCTTGTAAAAGAAATTAACTGTACAAAATTTGATAGCTCTGTTGATTTGCACATTCGTTTGGGTGTTGATCCAAAGAAAGCAGACCAACAAGTTCGTGGTACCGTATCATTACCTCATGGTACCGGTAAAACTAAAAAAGTATTGGTTTTGTGTACTCCGGATAAAGAAGCCGCTGCTAGAGAAGCAGGAGCTGATTTTGTTGGATTAGATGAATTCATTACAAAAATTGAAAGCGGTTGGGTAGATGTTGATGTTATCATCGCTACACCTTCTGTAAT
The DNA here is from genome assembly GCA_903825065.1 of uncultured Bacteroidota bacterium. Classification (GTDB taxonomy): domain Bacteria; phylum Bacteroidota; class Bacteroidia; order Chitinophagales; family Chitinophagaceae; genus Sediminibacterium. The sequence goes on along the minus strand of CAIJZG010000135.1, from coordinate 1,773 downwards.
GCCTAAGATTGGTAAATTGGGTAAAGTATTAGGACCTCGTAACTTGATGCCAAACCCTAAAACTGGTACTGTAACAAATGATGTTGCTGCAGCTGTTAATGAGGTTAAAGGCGGTAAGATTGCATTCAAAGTTGATAAAACTGGTATTGTTCACGCATCTATCGGTCGTATCTCTTTTGCTCCTGAAAAAATTTCTGAGAATAGCACAGAGTTAATCAATGCTATCTTGAAATTGAAGCCATCTTCTTCTAAAGGTACTTACCTGAAAGCAGTAAGTATGGCAAGCACCATGAGCCCAGGTATTACTCTAGACACCAAACAATTAATCAACTAATCCTGGTGATCGCAACTCCGAGAAATCGGACTACGAAATGACCCGGGTTCATAAAATAAATTAGTTATGACCAAAGATCAAAAAAATGAGGTTATTGAACTCTTGAAAGAGAAGTTCACTCAATATAATAACTTCTATATTACCGATACAGAAGCTTTAACAGTAGCACAAGTATCTAAATTACGTCGCACTTGTTTTGACAAACAAGTTGAGATGAAAGTTGCAAAGAACACATTAATCCGCAAAGCTTTAGAATCTTTGGATTCTGAAAAATATGCAGGTATCTATGATTCATTGCATAATGTTACTGCTTTAATGTTCTCTGAGAACCCTAAAGAACCTGCAATGATCATCACCTCTTTCCGCAAGGGAAGCAATACTGAAAAGCCAGTTTTAAAAGCTGCTTTCATTAATGGGGATGTTTATACTGGCAATGAAAATCTGAAAGCATTAACTCAAATCAAGTCTAAAAATGAATTGATTGGTGAAGTAATTGGATTATTACAATCACCTGCTAAACGTGTTATTGCAGCTTTGTTGCATCACCACGAGCAAAAAGCAGAAGGAACTGCAGTAGTTGCTGAAGTAATTGAAGCAGCACCAGAAGCGCCCGTAGCAGAAGCTCCAGCAGCTGATGCTCCTGCAGAAGCATAATTTAATGGTGGGTGATTTAATCATTCACTTTAAAATATCCCAGGCCTGAGGGTAAATAAAGGCAATTTTTTTAAACCCTCCGCCGGAGTATCCGAAAGGAAACCATGAAGGCGGAAAAAATTCAAAAACATGGCAGATATTAAAGCATTAGCTGAATCATTAGTAAGCTTAACAGTTAAAGAAGTACAAGAATTAGCAGACGTTTTGAAAGCTGATTACGGTATTGAACCAGCTGCAGCAGCAGTGGTAGTAGCAGCAGGCGGCGGAGACGCAGCAGCAGCAGTAGAAGAAAAAACAGCTTTCGATGTTGTTTTGATTAGCGGTGGAGCTAGCAAATTAACAGTTGTTAAGATTGTTAAAGAATTAACAGGCTTAGGTTTGAAAGAAGCGAAAGACTTAGTTGATGGCGCTCCTAAAGCAGTTAAAGAAGGCGTTTCTAAAGCAGAAGCTGAAGAAGTTGCAGCTAAATTAAAAGATGCAGGTGCTGAAGTAGAAGTTAAGTAATTAACCCTACTCTAAATAATAGACCGATAAGAGAAATCTTATCGGTTTTTTTATGCCCTAATCCTCCCAATAAGTGTTTAGATTTTGGCTAAATTGTAAGAATTTTGCATAAATCGGTACTTTTTTAAATAGATAAGTTATTTTTTCCACAATTCTGTTATGGTAATAAGACATGGGATCCTCCTTTTGGGTTTTGCAAATTTGGAATTCTACGCTACTTGGCTGATTTCCCTATTGATTTAAGATACTCGGCAATTGCCGCACGGTCCGGATCTGTCAGG
>CAIJZG010000134.1 GCA_903825065.1 uncultured Bacteroidota bacterium | reverse complement strand
ATCTACCTCTAACATTTAGCATGAAACAAGCATAATTATGAAAGAAGTCCGGGTAAATAGTTCTTAAATAAGCCCCATAACCTACAATTAGCGGATATTTCCCTTTTGCTTTTGGAATAGATAGCCAACCATAAATTGGTACACTTTGATATGACTTCATATCTACTCTATACACATCAAATTCGGCATCACTATACTCATCAGAAACAGAAATTTTATACTCAGGATCGATGGATGCTAATTCCTCTAATGTAGCATTCCAAAAGGCATCGAAATCAGGAGGACGATGATAAGGTGTTTTTATGTCAGCAATATTATAACCAAATGCATATAATGTAGTATCATCATAGGCGTTCATATTCAAACATAAACGCAATTTATAAATCCCTGCATTTGCGGGGTTGGGTAATTTTAGTGTGAGTGATTCTGATCCTTTTCTTTTTAACTTAAGCGGTTTCTTTTGTTCAAATACCACAACTCCTTTATCATTCAAAATCTGATAACTCAACTCTCCTATTTGTGCAATTTGATAGGTGCTTTTAAGGTCCACATCATAGGATATTTTATCGGAAGTATTATAGGTTCCATCTTCTGAAGAGGGTTTAACCGTAGTAACTATTTCACCTTCTACAGGTTCCGGTTCTATTAAAGGCTTTTGTGTATATCCATTTAGATCACTTGTATTTGGATTATTAAGTATTTTATTTTTATTCTTTGAATAAGTATTATACCCATTTTTGAAGGCTGCTTCCATCGATCCTTTTTCTCCTTCGTAACTAAAAGTCTCTTTGATGTTTTCACTATAATTAATTAGATCTAAATGAAAATTTATATCATAGTTTCCTGAGTATTCAATGGGTATCAGAATGCTAGACTTTAAAGAGCCCCCTACAGCAATCTTAATATCAAAAGATTTGGTAACTACCTCTAGATCGTTATACATTACTTCATAATTAAACACTCCTTCCTGATTAATGCCAGATTTATTAACAATATTCAATTTAAAAGTTACAGGGTGGATAGTAGAAAACTGACCAGATTTTTGTGTGGGAATAATTTCAAAACGAATAGGATTTGTAATACTTTTCTCCTTGTTCACAGTGTTATTACCTGCAAGAAGCAGATTAACAGGACTTAGATATATTAGAATCAATAAAAATAGTCTACACATCTTTTAAATAGCACTAGATTAAACACATACTTCAAAAATAAAAAAAAATAAATCCCAATTATCTACAATACTAATTTAAATAAATCTAAATTACATCTAATGAAATATGTTTTTTATATATATTTTCTGTTCAGTTTCTTACAATTGTCTGGTCAAGCAAAGTTCATTCCACCACATTCTCGGGATATCGCATTTATTGGGAGATTTGATATTAGTGATCCGGGAAAAGTTACATTTATGTATTCCGGATGCCGGATTAGAACAGTATTTGGGGGCACCAGTATTCATATATTTTTAAAAGAACAAGCTTCCAATTATTATACCATTTTGATTGATAATCAAAAAACAATTTTAAAAACAAATGCAGTAGACAGCATGTATTCATTAGCAGAAAACCTGACTGATACCAAACATCAAATCGACATTGTTAGAAATACTGAATGGAGTACTGGTAACACAGTTTTCAAAGGTTTCGAAATAAACAAAACAGCGAGTCTTTATCCTCCTATTATACAAGAAAGGAAAATTGAATTTATAGGTAATTCCTATACCTGTGGTTATGGAATTTATGGTAAAAACCACGACGAACATTTTAGCTATGATACTGAAGACAATTATATTAGCTATGGTGCTATAACATCCAGGACTTTGCAAGCGGAATATACAGCAGTTTGCAGATCTGGAATTGGAATGCTTCAAGGATATGGAGGAACAGGTAATTTTACTCAACCCTTACTTTATGAAGAAATTAGTCAGAATAGTAAAGTAAAATGGAATTATGCCTCCTACCAACCGCAATTAGTTGTTATTGAATTAGGCACTAATGATATTTCAGTAGATGTTGATTCAGAAAAATTTATTACAACTTATCAGCAATTCATCAAAAGAGTTAGAGGGTATTATCCCAAAGCCAAAATAATTTGTGCGGCTGGCCCGAATCCTGGAGGTGATAAATGGTTGCTAATGCAACGAATGATTCACAAGGTTGTAGCTACTATTAACCTTGGGGATGTATATTATTTTGAATTCAGCAATTTCATCCCCAATGGAAGCGACTGGCATCCTAATGTTTTAGAACATCAAAAAATGGCAAAAGAATTAACTAGTTATATTAAGAACTTAATGCAATGGTAGCTTTCGTTTAAAATTAGTTTCAAGAAGTGTTTTATGATTATGATACCACTAATTGTAAACCAGTCTTGGTAAATACAATTTTTTGTTGCTTATAAAGGGTACCAGTAGTCATTTTGAATACTTTTTTACTCATTCCAAAAAACGAGTAAATCTCTGCCGGATCTGATTTATCATGATAAGGCAAATACCCATCATTTTCGGCCAACAATCTTAAAATCTTAGATGCTTCATCTTCTACTTTTTGAAACCCTGGTTTCCCAATAACCACATCAATTTTATTATCAGGGCGAATTGATTTCACAAAACCTTCCAACTTTTCACCGATTACCATATCTCTATAAATCTCATTACTATGTAATAATCCAATATGTTGATTATTAATGATCATAGCATATCCTAACTCTGTTTTACGATATACAATTAAGGAAACAATTTCTTTTTCTTTAACAGTCAGTTCTTCATTATTTAAAAGGAAATCAATTTTTTCAGTTGCAGCAACTCTACCGGTTTGCTCATCCATATAAAGCTTTACAAGATATTCTGCTCCAAGACGCATTCCCCCTAATTGTTTAGAAACTGGTACAAATAAATCTTTCATTAAGCCCCAATCGAGAAAAGCACCTTGTCGAGTTACTTCAACAACTTTTAATTTTGCAATATCACCAACAATTGCATAAGGGATTTGAGTTGTTGCAATTAACCGATTATCTGAATCATGATAAATAAAAACTTTGAGTTCATCATCTATTTGTAAATCATTGGGGGCGAATCGAATAGGCAAAAGAATTCCCTCTTCATTATCATCTAAATAAAAACCAAAAGCAACTTTACGTATTACTTTTAAAACATTATAATCACCAACCTTTATTGTATTCATTCTTTTCTCAATTACTGTGCGAAGCTACGATTGTTTCAATAGATGTTGAAAAAACAACAATTTCGCCTATTCACAAGCGATTGTATGACTACTTATTAATAAATTTGCCTAATGCCTTTCATGAGACCCCTAATTGTATTTATCATATTTTGCATCATCACCAGCCCTACAAAGGCACAGTCTGTTAAAGGCAGTTGGTATGCTGTTGGGCATATTCAGATGGATGGCAACACAGAAAACTATCTGACGGAATTGATTCTAAAAGGAGATAGTAATTCTAAAGGTGAATTCAATTACTATTTTAGAGATAGTCTTTTCAAAAATAAAATCAATTACAGTTATAACAAGAAAACCAGGTTGTTAATCATCCACAAATTTCCGGTCATTTACTATCGATCACAGAGCACTAAAAAAGCTGTCATGTGTGATGTAATAGGAACTTTTGAATTAAGGGTTGCAAAAACAGAATCTGTATTAAATGGATCCATTACCAGCGCTTCTGCGTATAATTTTCTTATGCCGGTAATCAATTATCGAATGTTGAAAGACCCCGAACAGTCTACAAATAATAAATCTAAAAATAAAGTTTCAAGACCCGAAATACTTGTTGATAGTTTTTCAAAATCTACTGCGGCAATCGATAATTTTGAGACTAAAAATACCAGAGCATTTACACAAAATGATTCTTTAGAAACAAGCAAATTCGTAGAAAAAAATATCATCCCATTAGCAGTCATAACTGAAAAAGCATTTAAGAACAGAAAAAAAGATTATGAAAAAATACTGGAAGTTGACAACTCTACTATTAAACTAGAAGTTTATGATAATGGAATTATCGATTATGATTCTGTTTCAATATTACTAAATGGCAAACTAATTCTGCCAAAGACCATGTTGACACATCATTCTGTAAAAATTACTATTGAATTAGATAAAACTTTGGAGTTCAATGAGCTTGGAATGTTTGCAGAAAATCTAGGTTTGATTCCTCCAAATACAGCAGCTTTAATAATAAGGGACGGAAATAAAAAATATGAAGTTATTTTGAATAGTGATTTTAATAAAAATGCGATCATTCAATTAAAACTAAATAAATAAAACTAAAAAGACTAAACCTAAGTTTAGTCTTTTTGTTATTCAAACAATTCTGGCTGAGCTTGTTCCTCTTTATGATGCTGTTCCCAACTCATTTCAATGGTTTTACTAAAATCGGTTAATTTACTACCTACAGCTTTCCAACCCATCACTTCTACCATATTAACCACTTTGAATTTGGCTTTTCTAATCATTGTTCCTTTTCCAGATTGAACAATTAAAATAGGTGTCGGATCAGTACTAACCGCTTCTAATCTATTTCCATCACCATCTTTAATAAATAAGAATTTATTTTTTAAAGTGGTTGTTTCAATTTTAAATCTTTTGATATTAAACTGTTGTTTATCATTATCTAAATAAACAGCTGTGATTACTTTTTCCGGATCAAATTTTTCAACTAACATTATCTTCTCAGGATCAAATCTTTGTTGTAATTCAGTATCTGTTAATTCATAATTACCGTCTTGATAAATAACAATCAATTTCTCGTCTTCAAAACTTCCTAAGTATTGTCCTTTTGAATCCGTATTCAAACGACCAAATTTATCATCAAACCATAATTTTCTTCCAGCAAGTGTACTTTTACCAGCTTCTTTTAGCTTAGCAGTTTTTATAGGGTATTTCGTAACTTGATTACCCATACTTCCTCTTCCCTTAATTTCAATTTCTTCAAAGAAATAATCTAATTCTTTGGTACGTGCTGTGCAATTAGGACTCAATACAATTTTCACAACTTCAGCCTCACCATTTAAATTTGCTGTAAAATAATGAACTCTACTTTTTTCTGAACCTTTTGTTAAATCATATTCTTTGTCGCGGGTAATACCTGTTACATTAAATCTTTTACCATAACTCACTCCTGAAACACCATCCACATAAATCATATTGTATGTGGTTCTTTCATCGTTCTTTTGAAAAACTGCAGCATAAATTATATCCTTCCCTATAAAAACTTTGTCCGATACTTTAACCACTTTCATTTTACCAGATTTGGTAAAGCATATGATATCATCATAGTCAGAACAATCTCCAAGAAATTCATCTTTCTTTAAACTGGTACCTACAAAACCTTCTTCTCTATTTAAATACACTTTGGTATTTGCAATAGCCACTTGTTTTACCTGAATCGTATCAAATTCTCTGATCTCTGTTTTTCGATCACGTCCTTTTCCATACTTCTTTTGTAAGTTTTCGAAATAGGCAACAGCATAATCTGTTAGATGTTCCAAGTCGTATTTAACTTGAAGCATATCGGCTTCTATCGCCTTAATCTGTTCATTTAGTTCATTAATGTCTAATCGATAAATTCTTCTAACAGGTTTCTCTGTTAACTTCAAAATGTCTTCTCGTTGAATAGTTCGTTTCAGTCGTTTTTTAAAGGGATTAAAAGCTTTATCAATGGCTTCAATTACTTTGTCCCAACTTTCATGCTTAAGTTCTAATTCTTTATAGATTTTTTCTTCGAAGAATATTTTTTCTAAAGAAGTATAATGCCATTTATCTTCCAGTTCACTGAGTTTAATCTCCAGCTCTTTATTTAAAATCCTTTTTGTGTTATCAGCAGATACTGTTAAGAGTTCCTGTACGCCTAAAAAATGTGGCTTATCTGCAATAATAACACAGGCATTTGGCGAAATGCTAACTTCACAATCAGTAAATGCATATAATGCATCTATGGTTATATCCGGAGAAATTCCTGCGGCTAAATCAATTTGAATCTCTACATTTTTAGCTGTAACATCAACTACTTTTTTAATTTTTATTTTACCTTGATCATTTGCCTTTGTAATACTCTCCATTAATTGAGTAGTAGTTACTCCATAGGGAACATCTTTAATAACAAGTGTCTTCTTATCTAACTCTTCAATATGTGCTCTTACACGAACCTTCCCGCCACGTTTTCCACCATTATAATTTGCAATATCAATGATGCCACCAGTTTGAAAATCAGGAAATAGTTCAAATTTCTTTCCTCTCAAATATTTAATACTAGCGTCAATTAATTCATTGAAATTATGAGGCAGAATCTTTGTTGATAATCCTACTGCTATACCATCTGCACCTTGGGCTAGTAATAGCGGAAATTTCATAGGTAGTGTTACTGGCTCATTTTTTCTTCCATCATAGCTCAATGCCCAATCAGTAGTTTTTGCATTGAATGCTACTTCTAATGCAAACTTTGATAACCGTGCTTCAATATATCTTGCCGCGGCTGCTTCATCGCCAGTGCGTACATCACCCCAATTACCTTGGGTTTCAATTAGTAAATCTTTTTGTCCAAGATTAACCAAAGCATCTCCAATACTTGCATCACCATGCGGATGGTATTGCATACTTTGTCCGATAATGTTGGCCACTTTATTAAATCGGCCATCATCCATTTCTTTCATGGCATGCATGATCCTTCGTTGAACAGGTTTTAAGCCATCTTCAATAGCAGGGACTGCTCTTTCTAAAATAACATAGGAAGCATAGTCAAGAAACCAAGTCTTATACTGACCCTGAACGCCAGTTTCGTTTTCGTAAACCCTATTATCCGATTTTTCTTTTGCCATAATTTAATTTCCTTTAATCCAAACGAAATGTATCACCCTGACCATCAGCCAATGCATTCATTTCGAAAACAACAATATCTGTATCT
>CAIJZG010000133.1 GCA_903825065.1 uncultured Bacteroidota bacterium | reverse complement strand
GCTATTTACTACTATGGACAGTGCTACAGCAATCCTAATAGCGACAGACTGCTCAACGAGACATCAAGTGGAGCATATGTGGTCAATGAGGCTATCATTCAAATTGTCAATCACGAATTCGGGTTCGGAGGTGTCGGAGCCAGTGGCTACGGAAGATATGGAGGCTACGATGGATTCAAGCAGTGGTCTAATCCCAAGAGTGTTATGATAAAGCCAACAGTAAATGTTTGAAATCTTTTTCTTTGATCCAATGAATCGCAAATGCTATGGACATAAAACCTGCTAAGAAAAGAAAATAGTAGGTTACTTGTAAGTGATTCATTCCAATCAAAAGCCCACTGAATAGGGCAGTGAGGGCTACACCCCACAAATATTTTCTTTGATAGATCAGCCATAATGCACCCATCACTGCGGGGAGGTATCCCATTGCTAATAATTTGGTTTCATGACCAGCTATAATTACTACCGGACTATAAGTGGCAAATGCATAAGCAATACCTCCCATAATTCCCAGCCAATAATTTGATCCAATTACCTGCGATAAAAAATAAAAACTGATGCATAATAAAAAGAAAAAGCCAATTGGTTTTGGTAGGCCTAACATGAAAATGGTATGCAAGAAACCAACAGAAGCTGCATTACTGGATTCCATGGCAATTTGAAAGGCAGGCATCCCTCCAAATAAATTATTATTCCAGAGTGGAAAATGTCCGGTTTTTTCTTTGAATTGTACCAGATCTTGAGCCATTCCTTTCCAGTGCATGATATCTGTTTGCATTAGAACCTTGCCTTCCAGGGCGGGCTTGCAATAGATTATAGATATGATAACAAAGATGGCCACAGCAATTGCGTGGGGTAATAATGACTTCCATTGAAACTTCTTCATAATTCGATTTTATGCGATTCGCAAATTAATGCTATTTTGAACGAAATTTTTTATGAGGAAACTTTTATTTCTTAATCGGTTGGCCCTGATATGCAATATCCTGTTTATTGTATGTCTGATTTTGAAAAGAATCCAGGATATTAAGCTTAATCAGGATTTAATAGGCTTGATTCTAATACTTGGATGGTTATGCTCATTTTTATTGAGTGTAATAGTAAACATTTGGGCCGTCATCTTGTTATTAAAAAAAAGTGAAATTGAAGTGCCAATTTGGTTAGTTGTTACGAATCTGTTATTTTTTATTTTTGAATTTATTTATCATTATATACTTAGCTAATGATCCATAGAATACTTAAAGACAAACCCACTATTCTCTTTATTAGTATTACCGCGTTTTTTGCTGCCAATGCTTTGATTGCCGAATGCATCGGAGGTAAAATCTTTTCCCTTGAAAAAGTGTTTGGACTCACACCTTCCAATTTTACCATTTTTGGGCAGTCGGGCCTTTCTTTCAATCTTACTTGCGGAGTACTTCTCTGGCCGTTAGAATTTATTATTACGGATATTGTTAATGAATATTATGGTCCCAAAGCAGTTCGTAGAATTAGTTTTATTGCAGTGTCTTTGATAGCGTATGCTTTTATTATGTTTTATATGGCCATTAAAATTCCTCCTGCAGATTTTTGGGTAGGATCAAAAGTGGATGGCGGAGTTCCCAATATGCAATTAGCATTCGGGGGAATATTTGGTCAGGGCATGTGGATTATTTTGGGAAGCTTAGTAGCATTTCTGGTTAGTCAGATTGTAGATGTCACAGTATTTCACAGAATTAAAAAAATTACTGGTGAAAAATGGGTTTGGTTGCGCGCTACCGGATCAACAGTAGTTTCTCAATTGGTTGATAGTTTTGTGGTATTGTTTATCGCATTTAAAATTGGGAATGGCTGGAGCTGGCAATTGGTATTGGCGATTTGTTTGGTAAATTATACCTATAAATTTATTATGGCGGTTATACTAACACCATTAATTTACGTTTTAGAAAATAGAATCGAAAACTATTTGGGTCACGAAACAGCACGTGAAATGAAAATGGCAGCAATGGGTAGGTCGGAAGAAGTATAGGGTTATAGTGAATTAGATTTTTTACCACTAAAACAATCATGATGTTTTAGCATCCCAATCACAACTTTATCAATGGGTAATGTAACATCCTTTTCTGTTAGGTCACTACATGGAATCCATCTCATTACTTCCGATTCTTTAGTTGGGTCTGCTACCTGTTCAGCTGTAAAATCGAAAGGCTTTTCTTTTGTTGCTATCTTAATTTCTTCATTTGCTTTCACGCGATAATAGATACAAACAATCTGATCTTTATTATTGAATGCGGAAATTTGAAAAAAATCGGTAGTGTAAAAATGATCACCTACGGTTACGTCTAAACCAGTCTCCTCCATGAATTCTCTTTTTAAACATTCCCGTGTTCCTTCTCCCTGTTCTAGTCCACCACCAGGCAATTTGGTGATATAAGCTCCTCTAATAAATTCATCACTTACTAATAGCCTATTTTGATCATCAATTAATATTCCGTAAACCCTAATGTTGAAAAGTGCCATAAAAATCTATTTTTCTTTAAGCAATAAATATTGATTTTTTCGAGCAAGTGATTTAATCTTCAATAACTATTTCACCATTGAAAACAAAATCCGCTGGTCCACATAACCAGATATTTTCAAATTGCTCATCACTCAATTTATCAAATTCAACAGCGAGATGTCCGCCTTTAGTTTGAACTTCAATTCTATTAAATCCATTTTCATTGTGGGCAAAAACCAAGGCTGCAGCAGTTACACCTGTACCACAACTATAAGTTTCGTCTTCTACACCTCTTTCATAGGTTCTAACTATAATTTTGTTATCTGACACTTCCACAAAATTTACATTAATGCCTTTTT
>CAIJZG010000132.1 GCA_903825065.1 uncultured Bacteroidota bacterium | reverse complement strand
CTAATGACAGCCCTTTTTAGGTTATACTTTTTTCTTCCACCACTCTTCACTCCTCACTTCTCACTTCTTAATGGTGGTGGTGGTGCAATTTTTCTGCAAAAGCCTCCATGGTGATGGCTTCATCAGTTGCTATAATCTGTCCTTCTAAACAGGTAAACAATTTATCTGCACTAATGCGATGGTAACTATCTTCCACGAATTTCTTATCCTGCATCATACGGTTGGCATAATCGTCAACCCATTGTTGGTTATCGCCTAATGCGCCTAACTGACCACCCATATAGCTGAATAACTGCATTTTTGCAAAATCACGAATATCATCTGGCAATACTTCAATATTGTTGTCGTTGATAAGCTTGCTGCTAATTAAGGTCCATTTTAATTGATCAACAAAAGTTGGGTAGTCGGCCTCTGCCTCTTCGACAGTTTTAGGCTTTTCTCCACCTACTTGTAACCAGCGCTTCAAGAAGTTTTCAGGGAATTCCATCTTGGTATGATCAATCAAATGATGATAAATCTGGTCGTGTATCTGGTTACGGGTTTGCTGAGCAAAATGTGTTTCAATTTCTGTTTTCACAGCAGCACGGAAATCTTCTTCTGTGGTGATTTCGTTATTCGGATACACAGTAGCAAAGAAAGTTGCATCCAAATCTGCTTTTTCTACAAAACCAATCTTGGTAATCGTCATTTTAAAGGTCTTATCTGCAGATCCAGCCTCTTCTTTATTTAAGCCTAAATCAGCCATTACCACTTCTCTTTCTTTGTCTTCAAAAGCACTAGCCAAATGAACGTCTACTATATCATCAATCTTTTTGCCAAACAATTGCGATCTAAAACCTTCGGTAAAATATTTAACCAATAAGCTGTTTGCTTTATTGATTCCACCTTCCACTATATTACCAGCAGCATCCATCTCCGTAAATGTTACATTCAAAACATGGTCTTCACTTGAGGCTGTTTCAGGTTCTGTCATGTTGCCGTTGCGGGTTTGCAATCTTTCAATTTCTTCATTCAACATGGCATCGGTAACAATCACATTGTATTTAGTGACATTGATTTTAGTAGCGTCAACTTCAAAACTTGGTTTTAAACCTATTTCAAAAGAAAAGTCAACATCAGCAGGATTATTCATATCCAATTTGCTGCCTTCATTCTCTAAAGGAATAGGTTGTCCAAAAATGTCTAATTTTTCTTCGTTCAGGTATTTGTTCATTTCATTTTCCACCGTCTTCAAAACTTCGTCTTGAAAAACACCCTGACCATGCATTTTTTTAACCATTCCAACAGGTACCATCCCTTTACGGAATCCTGGGATATTGGCAGTTTTGGCATATTGTTTTAAATTTTTTTCAAAATTGCCATAATAGTCCTCCTTGCTCAGCTTCACGGTAAGTTTGTCGTTTAGCAATCCAATATTCTCTCTGGTGATAGTTGCCATTGTTATTTTTTTTTTCTTAAAATTTGGGTTGCAAAGGTAAGGGATTGACTGAAAAGCCTAACATAGATTCTTTTGAGTTGGTTAAGTTAAAAAAATAATAAAGCCCACCGAAGTGAGCTTTATGTAACTAACTGATTATCAGTTTGTGCGGATGGAGGGGGTCGAACCCACACGCCTCGCGGCGCTAGATCCTAAGTCTAGTGCGTCTGCCAATTTCGCCACATCCGCATCCTAATAGAAACCAGAAAATTACTTAGGATATTTTCTGATAGAGCGCAAAAGTAGGGGTTTTGCCAATAAAATACAATGTGATTCACGACAAAAAGCAAAAACTATTAAAATACTTGGTTCCCATTGTTTATAAATAAACCTGGAGATATATAATAAGGCTTGATATATAGACTAGTTTTGTTAAACTAACAATTGTCAGTATTTCTACTGATTAGAATCATATAAAACATTGACACACATCATGTAATGTTTATACATATTTCAGAATTTTGTGATAGTTATTGATAGTACTCAGAAATTATCATTTAACTACACCCAAAAACCATTTTATGATAAAGTACAACAACACCCACGTTTACAAATTATTTTTTACCAGCATTTGTGCATTTCTCTTTATGAATGCCTTTTCTCAAGTAAACTATAGTGCTAAAAAGAGCATTTCTTTAATATTAAGTGGTACTTCCACATTGCATGATTGGGATATGACATCTAATCAAGGAACGTTTGAAGCCAATATTATTATAAATGCTTCAAAAGTTATCACAACTGTTAACGCACTAAGTTTTTCAACAAAAGCAGAAAGCCTTAAGAGTGGCCATGATGCCATGGATAAGAATGCATATGTTGCTTTAAAAAGCGATAAGTCGCCAGTAATTTCATTCACCTCAAATCAGTCAACCATTACTAAACTGGATGCAACAACTTATTCAGTTAAATCATATGGTAAGTTAACAATTGCCGGTACAACTTTAGACCAGGAGATCAATGCAACTTGTAAAGTAAATTCTGATAGATCGATAACAGTAATGGGTTCTAAAAAAATCAGTATGAAAGAATTTGGGATGTCTGCGCCTACTTTTATGATGGGTACAGTTCAAACTGGAAATGATGTGGAACTGAAATTTGATCTTAAATTAGCGAAGCTTTAAGAAAGTAAATGATTTTTAAAAATACTACTGCCAACAATATAGAAGTATTCATGGCAAAGTATATAAGATAAAGAAGGTTTTTTATGGTGTATAATAGCCGAATGGAATTTCCATTCGGCTATTATTTTTAATATCTATTAGCAGATTGATTGCCAGTATGTCGTCTAGGATCACCACCTCTGAAAGATCTTCTTTCTTTAGCTTGATAATGACGTTGAACTGGTTTTTGTTTTGCAGATGTAGAAATATTATTTAATGAAGTATTGGCCATTGCATAAGGATGCTCTGCTTCCAACGGAATTTGAATACCAATTAATTTCTGAATATCTCTTAAGAATTCTTTTTCTTCTGCATCACAAAAGGAAAAGGCAATACCACTTGCGCCAGCTCTACCTGTTCTACCAATTCGGTGTACATAAGTTTCAGGAACATTTGGTAATTCATAATTAATTACGTGCGAAAGGTTATCGACATCAATACCTCTGGCAGCAATATCAGTAGCTACTAAAACTCTGGTATGTCCGGATTTAAAATTTGAAAGTGCTCGTTGACGAGCATTTTGTGATTTATTACCATGAATAGCTTCAGCTACAATATTCCCTTTGTGGAGGTCTTTCACAATTTTATCAGCACCATGTTTAGTTCTTGCAAAAACCAATGCTGATTTAATATTGCTATCCTTTAATAAATGCGCTAATAATAATTTCTTATTTTCTTTTTCGACAAAATAAATGGCTTGATGAATAGTTTCTGCTGTAGAAGAAACGGGAGTTACTTCTACTTTTACTGGATTATTTAAAATACTTCCAGCCAGATTACTAATTTCAGCGGGCATGGTTGCAGAGAAAAATAAGGTTTGTCTTTTTGCTGGTAAGAGAGTAATTACTTTTTTTACATCATGGATAAAACCCATATCAAGCATACGATCTGCCTCGTCTAACACAAAGAACTCAACATCATTTAGTCTGATAAATCGTTGTTGAATTAAATCCAATAATCTACCAGGTGTGGCAATTAAAATATCTACGCCATTGCGAAGTGCATGGGTTTGAGCTCCTTGAGAAACACCACCAAAAATCACTAATTGCTTTAGACCTAAATTTTTTCCATAAGCCGCAAAGCTTTCTTCAATTTGAATCGCCAGTTCGCGTGTTGGTGTTAAAATCAGGGCCTTGATGCCTCCTTTTTTAGGCTGACCCGTATATTTTTCTTTACATAATAACTGTAGAACTGGGATCGCAAAAGCAGCTGTTTTTCCAGTTCCTGTTTGAGCACATCCTAACAAATCTCGGCCCTCCAAAATACTGGGGATGGCTTGTTCCTGAATGGGTGTGGGTGTTGTGTAACCTTCGTTCTTGAGCGCATTTAATATGGGCTCAATAAGGCTTAATTGTTCGAATAACAAAATAAATAATATTTAAAATGAACACCTGAAATCGCTCAGGTGGTATATAACCTTTCCGGATTTGACTTGATGAAACTTTGTCACGGAAGTAGATAATCAGTCGGTAGAGAGTCTATATGAATACTGCAAATCTATATTAATTTTTTTAAATGACTTGTTAAGACAGCTATCTATATTGATAATCAGCATTTTAAAGTTCAATTAATGCGAGTATCTGTTCTAAATAAAATTGGTCTATCTGATCGAATTGATTCAATAATTCACTATCAACATCTAATACCCCCCAAACAATTCCATTTTTTAATACAGGTAAAACTATTTCTGATTTTGAAATGCTGCTGCAGGCAATATGGCCTGGAAATTTTTCAACATCAGGAACAATTAAAGTAGCTGCTTTATCCCAAGAACTGCCGCATACTCCTCTTCCTTTTTTGATGCGTGTACAAGCAACTGGCCCTTGAAATGGGCCTAGCACTAGCTCATCTTCTTTAACAATATAAAACCCCACCCAAAACCAGCCGAACTGTTCTTTCAATGCAGCAGTAATGTTAGCAAGGTTTGCTATTAAATCAGGCTCGCCAAAAAGCAAACTCTTGATCTGAGGAATCAGGTTTTGGTATTGTTCGGTTTTATCACCTTTAACAATTTGTAAGTCATCTGCCATTGTGCAAAGATATTTGATTTAAAAAAATAGTATTAACTTTTATGTCTACTTTATCATTTAATTATGGCAACAAAAACGCTGATCAATACCGATGCTTTTAGAATAAAAGCTAATAAAAAGATTAAATTAAAGTCTTTATCTACCAATGTAAAGAAAAAGCCAGTGAGTAAGGTAAAAGCGCAAGCAATGTTGCAGAAGGGCGTTCTTGAGTTAGCAAATATGCAGGACAAATTATATGCTCATAATGAAATAAGTGTATTAATAGTTTTGCAAGCAATGGATGCTGCAGGTAAAGATGGTACCATCAAACATTTATTGAGTGGATTAAATCCTTCAGGTGTTAAAGTGTCGAGTTTCAAAGCACCATCAGCAATAGAGCTAGATCATGATTATTTTTGGCGACATTATAAAGAGTTGCCAGCGAGAGGAGAGATTGGCATCTTTAACCGGTCTCATTATGAAAATGTCTTAGTAACCAAAGTGCATCCGGAATATATTTTAAATGAGAATATCCCTGGTATTAAAACTGTCAAAGACATCGATAAAAAGTTCTGGAAAAAAAGATATGATCAGATCAATAGATTTGAAAAAAATTTAAGTGAGAATGGAACTATTATTTTAAAATTCTTTTTGCATGTTTCAAAAGAAGAGCAGAAGAAAAGGTTTCTAGTGCGTATCGATGATCCGAAAAAGAATTGGAAGTTTTCATTGGCTGACATGAAGGAACGTGGATACTGGGATCAATATCAATCTGCTTATGAAGAAATGTTTAACCATACTTCAACCGATTATGCGCCATGGTATGTAATTCCTGCAGATGACAAATGGTATATGCGCATATTAATTGGATTAGCGATCTATCATCAATTTGAGAAACTAAATATTGCTTACCCGCAAGTTTCGAAAGAAACAAAAGCAGCACTGGAAAAAGCGAAACAATTTTTGTTAAACGAAAAGTAATTAGTGAATGTATTTTCCAATTACAGGAAGTTTTTGAAATTCCTTATTTTCTACAAGAAGGATAAACCAAAGAAATACAAAAAATAATAAAGTACCGGTAGCAAACTGGAACCAAAAGGGATGGTAGAAATACAATATTCCTTTTTGAATTAAAAAGAAGCTGACTACAATTGCGATATATGCTACTAATTTTTTCCAGGCATAGGGGATGGGGTATTCTTTCTGGCCCCAGACAAAACTAATTACCATCATACTTCCATAGCAGGCAAAAGTTGCCCAAGCGCAAGCCATATAACTGAAGTGCGGAATAAGTGTATAGTTTATAGCAAGTGTGATAATGGCTCCTGCAACAGTTATCCAAGCACCAGCCATTGTTTTATTTCCTAATTTATACCAGACACTAAGATTATAATAAATACCTAAGAACATGTTAGCAAGGAGTAGGATGGGAACTACTTTTAGGCCAACCCACATTTCAGGATTGCGAATAAATTGCTTCCATACGTCTAAATAAAGTGCTACCATTAAGAACATGAGGCAAAGTGTAATTACGAAGAACTTCATGATTCTTGCATACAGTTTGGGTGCATTTTTATCGGCAGATTGTGAAAAGAAAAACGGCTCTGCACCCATTTTAAATGCTTGTACTGCCAAAGAAATAAGCATAGCTAATTTATAACAAGCAGAATAAATTCCGACTTCTGCTTTAGCTGCTTCAACAGTAGATACGGGTGCCCACCACTGTAACATAATTCTGTCGAATGTTTCATTGATCATTCCTGCAAATCCAGCAATGATCAGGGGCATTCCATAAATCATTAATTCTCTCCAAAGTGCAGCATCAAATTTCCATTTGAATCCAAAGAACTCTTTGCTTAAAAGCAATAACACAAATAAATTCTGAATAAGATTGGCCAATAATAAATAGCCCACGCTCCAGTTAGGACTGTAATAATTATTCAGCCAATGAGTTGGATGCGTGTTTAAAAAATCAGGAATAGTGCTGATGAAAAAATAGGTTGCTGCAATATTTATAACTATTCCGCCAATTTTAGTGAATGCAAATTTAATTGGCCGCCCTTCCTGTCTTAATCTTGCAAATGGAATACTGCAAAGTGCATCAATGGCAATGATGCCGGCTGCTACAATAATATATTCCGGGTGTGTTCCTACAGATAAAAGATCTGCAATAGGTTGCCTCGCTAATATTAATAAAGCGCCTAAAATAATACTTGAAAAGATCAAAGAAATACTAGTGGTATTATAAACAGTGTCTTTGTCTTTCGAATGGGAAAATCTGAAATAAGCCGTTTCCATGCCATAAGTAAAGACCACATTCATAAAAGGGATAAAAGAATAAACCAACGAAAACTCACCGTATATAGATTTTGATAATTTATAAGTGAGATAGGGTAATAATAAATAATTGATAAACCTTGCCGCAATGGAACTTGCACCATACCAAATTGTTTGTCCAGCTAATTTCTTTATTCCACTCAAGGTCAATATTTTTTATTCAGATAGGGATTCCCCTTTCTTGTGTTTGCTAAAGTACAGAATGTGTTGTTAAAAGTATCGGAATCCTCAGAGGTTACGGTGATCAATTTTTTTCCGAAAAGATTTGTGCTCTGATTTCTTTTTCTTGCTTTCAATTCTTTTTTCAATTGCAGCTTTGCTTGGTTTGGTTGCCATTCTTGCTTTTTTTCGTAGCATTGCTTTCGCCACCAAATCATTCAGTTTTTCAATTACGAGGCTTTTATTTTCCAGCTGGCTTCTTGATTCCTGTGATTTTACCATCAAATCTCCATCCGTTGTAATACGGTTAGCTAACTTTTCTTGTATCCGTATTTTCTGATCATCTGAAAGAAGTTTAGAGGATAGAATATGCCAACGACCCTGCACCATGGTCTCTACCTTGTTCACATTTTGTCCGCCCTTGCCCCCAGAACGGGCAGTTTGAAACTGTATCTCCGATGTTATATCTATCTTCATCTTGATAAAGTTAATTCTAATATTAGAAAGAGAACAATGAGAGTGGTAATTCAACGCGTTAGCGAAGCTTCAGTAAAAGTGGATGACCAAATTGCTGGCACTATTCATAAGGGCTTATTGGTACTTATGGGAGTGGAAGATGCTGATACAAAAGAAGACATAGAATGGATCAGTAGTAAAATAGTAAATCTGCGCATCTTCGACGATGCCTCCGGAGTAATGAACTTGAGTGTAAAAGATATTGATGGAGAAATCTTATTAGTAAGTCAGTTTACTCTACATGCAGCTACAAAAAAAGGGAATCGACCTTCTTATATCAAGGCATCAAAACCAGCAATCGCCATTCCAATGTATGAGCAGTTAATTGATCAACTTAAAAATGATCTGGGGAAAGAAATTCCTACAGGAATTTTTGGGGCGGATATGAAGGTTCAATTATTGAATGATGGGCCAGTAACAATAGTAATGGATTCAAAAAATAAGGAATGATGAAACAAGATATTTTAAATAGGGAAGACTTGCTTTTGTTAATGGATCGATTTTATAGTAAAGCAATGACTGATCAATCAATAGGTCATTATTTTACAGAAATAGTACCATTAAATTTGCAAAAACATATACCCGTCATTACAGATTTTTGGGAAACAATTTTATTTGATACAGGGAAGTATTTTGGTAATACCATGAAGGTTCATGAGGATTTACACGAGAAATCCCCTTTCAAATCGGAACATTTCAATCGTTGGATGGCCATGTTCAAAGAAACTGTCGATGAGAATTTTCAGGGAAATAATGCTGAAAAGATCAAACAGCGAGCAATTTCAATAGCTACCGTGATGAATATTAAAATGGTGCATGGGGGCGCGGGATTAAAATAAAATTTACAAAGATGACAATCGAACAAGCACAAAAAGACGTAGATCAGTGGATCAAAACTGTTGGGGTTCGTTATTTTAATGAGCTCACCAATCTTGGTATTTTGATGGAAGAAGTAGGTGAATTGAGCCGACTAATGGTTCGAAAATATGGGGAACAATCCTTTAAAGAATCCGATAAAAATAAAGAGCTAGCAGATGAAATGGCAGATGTGCTTTGGGTATTGATTTGCCTTGCTAACCAAACAGGCGTTAGTCTAACGGAAGCGCTTGAAAAGAATTTTGAGAAGAAAAACTTACGTGATGCAACTCGGCATCAGGAAAATGAGAAGCTTCAATAGCTGTAAAATCCTATTTTTGCGTCAATTATGAGCACGCAACAAGACAATTTATTTCAGGCAATTATTTCTCATGCCAAAGAGTATGGATTTGTATTTCCAAGTAGCGAAATTTACGACGGACTAAGCGCGGTATACGATTATGGTCCCTATGGATCTGAATTAAAAAAGAATATTCGCGATTATTGGTGGAAGAGTATGACTCAAATGCACGAGAATATCGTAGGCATTGATGCAGCTATTTTTATGCACCCAACTACCTGGAAGGCTAGTGGACACGTAGATAATTTTAGTGACCCCATGATAGATAACCGTGATAGTAATAAGCGCTATCGAGTAGATCATATCATAGAAGGGAAAGCAGATAAATTAAGAGAAGCTGGAAACGAAGCTGAAGCAAATTTACTGATTGAGGCAATGGATGCTTTATTAGCAAAAGATGATTTTGCAGGATTAAAGCAATTGATTGTTGATGAAAAAATTGTTTGTGCTGTGAGCGGTACAGCTAACTGGACTGATATTCGTCAGTTTAATTTAATGTTCTCCACTCAATTAGGATCTGTTGCAGAGGATGCAGATACTATTTATTTACGTCCGGAAACTGCGCAGGGAATATTTGTGAACTTTTTAAACGTGCAGAAAACTGCCCGTATGAAAATTCCATTTGGAATTGCACAAACAGGTAAAGCTTTTAGAAACGAAATCGTTGCTCGTCAGTTTATTTTCCGTATGCGTGAATTTGAACAAATGGAAATGCAATTTTTTGTACGCCCGGGCACTGAAGGTCAGTGGTATCAATACTGGAAAGAAGCGCGTTTGCAATGGCATTTGAGTTTAGGTATTAGTGCTGATAAATATCGTTACCATGATCACGTGAAATTGGCACACTATGCAAAAGAAGCTTGTGATATTGAATTTAATTTCCCAATTGGATTTAAAGAAGTGGAAGGGATCCACTCAAGAAGCGACTTTGATTTAACTCAGCACCAGATTTATAGCAAAAAGAAAATGCAATATTTTGATACTGAGATCAATCAAAACTATGTTCCTTATGTTGTGGAAACCTCTATTGGTTTAGATAGGATGTTCTTATTGATTTTGTCGAATGCCTATGAAGAAGAAACCATCAACAAAGAAGATGGAACAACTGATAGCAGAGTGGTATTGCATCTCCCTGCAAAACTTGCTCCTGTAAAGCTGGCAATACTTCCACTGACCAAAAAAGATGGATTACCGGAAATTGCAAGAGATTTAATGAATGAGTGTAAACCTTATTTCAAATGTTTTTACGAAGAGAAAGATGCCATTGGTAAGCGTTATAGAAGACAGGATGCGATTGGTACTCCTTTCTGTGTAACCATTGATCATCAGACTAAAGAAGATAATACGGTAACAATCCGATATCGAGATTCAATGCAGCAGGAAAGAATCCTCATCAGCAAAGTCAAGGATCTTATTTCGGAAGAAACTTTTTAAAATAATGGCCCCGATTTATTGGGGCCATTATTTATTTCGACTTTTTATATTGAAACCCATCAAGGTTTAAACCATCTACTTTGCCTTCTGTATTCAGAAGAAATTGCAAGTCGCTTTTGCCATACCACTTTTTAGTAAATTCTGCTTTAAAGCTATTGTAATTCCAATGGGTTAATTTGCCAGTGCTGCTATTATTGTTTATCAAAAATGATAATTCATTGTTCTCAAAGCTGATTACCACTTTGCCATATAATGGATCTTCATATACTCCTGCATACTCATTTAAAGAAAGAGATGGATGGGTATTCAACACTCTTTTTTTATCTGTTTCTTTTGCTGCATTTTCACCCGCAGCATGAATATCGCCATACAATTTTAAAAATTCGTGACTCCAGTCTCTATTACCTCCTAAAGCAAAATAATCGATTGTTTTAAACATTAAGGCATGTCTAACTTCTACGTGGTCAAGGTTACCAAAGATATATACCGCAATATTTTCTTCTGGCATTTGAGCGTTGATGGCAACTGCACCAGCTAAACTACCTGTGTGAAAGTTGAGTTTCTTTCCTCTGTAGTCTTGTTGAAACCAACCTAATGCATAAGTCATAAAATTAGGCTTTGTTAATTCTTTGGTCGGATAGAATTGTTCAGGTGTTACAAGGGTTTGGGGTCGAAACATTTCTTTCCAGGTTTCGGGTTTCAGTAATCTGCCCCCTGCATATTTACTGCTGTCCAACATGGTCTTGATCCATATGCCCATATCATCAATGCAGGAAAGTACAGAACCTGCAGGCCCAACAACATCTGCGGTATCTCTACTGATTATTTGAATTTGCTGATCGATCCGAAAATGCGGGGCTGCTATATTGGTGGTTTTAACTTGCGCTATTTGAGAAAAAGTATTGCTCATTCCCAGAGGTTGGAAAATATTTTGACGTATATAATCAGTCCAGGGAATACCAGTAATTTTTTCAATTACTTTTCCTGCAGCTAAATAAAAAATGTTTTGATATATAAAACTCGAGCGCATAGAATAACTAGGTTTTACTAAACGCATTTTTTCAAGAATCTCATCAGCAGTCAAGTGATTGTCGCCCCAAAGAAAATCTGCATTTCCTACACCAGAGTTATGTAAAAATAAATCCCTTACTCTTAATTCGCGTGTGACCCAAGGATCGTATAACTGAAATTCAGGAAGGTATTTAATTACTGGGTCGTCCCATTTTACTTTGCCTTGGTCTACCAATATACCCATACAAGTTGCGGTCATTGCTTTAGTGGTAGATGCACAATTAAAAAGGGTTTGATTATTGACAGGATGGTCGGTTCCCAATGTAGTTACTCCGTAACCTTTTTTAAAAATCACTTGGTTGTCTTTGACAACTACAATGCCTAATCCTGGTGCTTCCCAGTCTTTTACAGCTTGTTGCACATAGGCATCAAATAAGGCTAAGCTATCAACGGATTTATTCTTTTTCTGTGCCTCAACAGAAAGTATCATAAGTATAAAACCTATTGTTAATAGGCAGTTCCATTTTTTCATGACCGATTTTTTATCAATATAAGTAAAATAAAAAACTAAATTTAACCTACTTATAAATTGTTGCCATGAAAAAGACCTTCCTTCTATTCATTAGTTGCCTTTTAGTAATTATTTCAATTGCACAGATGCCGCATAATGGCATAGAAAATAATTTGGGGAATATTTTTCGTTTATCGAATGCGAAAACCAGATCAATTAGTCCTGAAAATTATACAGGTGCAAAAGGGAAGGGTGGAATGGCGGAGACAGGAACAGGTTCCAGTGCCGCGCGTGATTTAGGGGTTGGCTGGAAAATAAATCCATGTGTCATCATAAAACCTAAAACAACTTTCACCATTGCAGAGATTGATAGCGCGGGATCTATTCAGCATATTTGGATGACCCCTACCGGGAACTGGCGGCATTCGATTTTAAGGTTTTATTGGGATGGTGAAACAAATCCTTCTGTAGAAGTGCCTGTTGGAGATTTCTTTGGGATGGGTTGGGGTAAATATGCGCCACTGAATTCTGTACCTGTAACTGTGAATCCAGGAAGTGCATTCAACTGTTATTGGCCCATGCCATTTAGGAAAAAATGTAAGATCACTATGGAGAATATTGATGATAAAGAAATGACGCTTTTTTATCAAATAGATTATGTGTTAACTGAAGTGCCTTCCGATGCGGCCTATTTCCATGCGCAATTTAGAAGGGTGAATCCTTTGCCATATAAAAATGCGTATGTTTTATTAGATAGTGTAAAAGGGAAGGGGCAATATGTGGGTACCTATATTGCATGGGGTGTACATAATAATGGTTGGTGGGGCGAAGGAGAAATTAAATTTTTCATGGATGATGATGGAAAATATCCTACCATTTGTGGTACCGGCACCGAAGATTATTTTTGTGGTTCTTATGACTTTGATACCGAAAAGAAAAATGCAGCAGGAATATTAGAATCTGATTACACTGAGTTTTCTACTGCGTATACTGGGTTACATCAAGTAATACGAGGGGATGGACATTATAATATGGCACAAAGATTTGGGATGTATCGATGGCATATTACCGATCCAATTCGTTTCGAAAAAAATTTAAAAGTTACCATCCAGGCTTTGGGTTGGAGAGAAGGGGGAAGATACTTACCCTTACAGGACGATATTGCATCAACTGTATTTTGGTATCAAATAGAAGGGCATACTGTATTTCCAAAACTGCCTAGTAAAGATGCTTTGGAAGTAGATTGAAAAATAATCGTGTATAAATATTTCGTCAACTTTGCAGATTTTCACTGTTTCATTTATATTTGATTTTGCTTAATGCCTAACAAATTTTAATGATCAATTACCCCACAAATTGATTTTTTTGTTTTTGGCATAGTTTTTTCTATATATAATTTAAGAAGTACAAGGTTGTTTATATTTCAAACCCTACTATGAAATTAAATCAGGAAATTGATGCCTTAAATGAAAGAATCAGGTTTCTTGAAGTCGAAAATGAGAGGCTCCACAGAAATGAATTGGAATTGATTGAGATGAACGCCAGCAAAGACAAATTTTTAGCTATCATCAGCCATGATCTAAGAAATCCCATAAACACAGTTCTTGGTTTAAGTGAAATGTTGGAAAAGAATATAGAAAAAAATAATTTTCATTCCGTTGCAGAATATGCAAAATTCATAAAACAGTCTACAAATCGAATTAAGAGTTTATTATTGAATTTATTAGAGTGGTCCGTATCACAAAGTGGTAAGATGGAATTTAAACCTAGTAGAAATCGATTAACCTCTATCATTGAAGAGGTTTTAGACTTATCAGAAGAAATGCTTAAGCAAAAGCAATTAACAGTGGAAGTAAATTGTTTTGAAAATGATGATGTGATTATTGATAGAGATATGATCAGTTCTGTTGTTCGAAATTTTTTAACGAATGCCATTAAATTTAGTTATCCCGAAGGCAAAATCAAGATTTCCTGTGAAGGATCGGGAGAGCATATTGTTTTTAGAATTTCCGATAATGGTATGGGAATGTCGCCTGCAATTCTAAATAGTCTTTTTAAAATTGGCGAAACAATTCCTACTAGGGGTACTGAAAATGAAACTGGTACCGGACTTGGATTGCTTTTATGTAAAGAATTTATTGAAAAACATCAAAGTGAAATTTTGGTAGAAAGTGAAGAAGGCAAAGGAAGTACTTTTAAATTCCACTTACCGCTACTAAATAAAGTAAACGAGTACGGGACATCGTTCAATTAATTTATCCAGCCCAACCTTCTCTATCAAGATTTCTATAATTAATAGCTTCTGCCACATGTTCTGGTTTAATATTTTCTGATGCTTCAAGGTCTGCAATAGTTCTACTCACTTTCAATATTCTGTCGTATGCTCTAGCGCTTAGATTTAGTTTTTCCATCGAACGTTTCAATAAATTTTCTCCAACGGTACTGAGGATACAAATTTCACGTACTAGTTTGCTACTCATCAGTGCATTAGTATAAATGCCGGTATTTTCTTTGAATCTAGCAGCTTGGATCTCTCTTGCTTTCAACACCCTTTCTCTGATCATTTCAGAGTTTTCGGTTTTATATTGTGTATCGCTTAATTGAATATAAGGAACAGGAGTAACTTCTACATGTAAATCAATTCGATCTAAAAGAGGACCAGAAACTTTATTTAAATATTTTGGAACAGTACCGGGTAAGCAGGTACATTCTTTTTCGGGATGATTAAAATAGCCGCAGGGGCAAGGGTTCATAGAAGCTATGAGCATAAAATTGCTTGGAAATTCAAGCGACATTTTTGCACGTGAAATATTTACAATTCTTTCTTCCATTGGTTGACGCATCACCTCTAATACGGTACGTTTAAATTCCGGTAATTCATCCAAGAATAAAACCCCATTATGGGCCAATGAAATTTCACCTGGTTGTGGGTTACTTCCGCCTCCTACTAAAGCGATATCTGAGATTGTATGATGGGGCGAACGAAAAGGTCGCTTGCTTATTAAAGAACTTCCAACTGGTAATTTACCTGCCACACTATGGATCTTCGTAGTCTCTAAAGCTTCCAATAAACTTAAAGGAGGTAAGATCGTGGGCAACCTTTTTGCCAGCATGGTTTTGCCAGCTCCTGGTGGGCCAATGAGAATGGCATTATGGGCTCCCGCTGCTGCAATTTCTAATGCGCGTTTGATATTTTCTTGTCCTTTTACCTCACTAAAATCAATATCGAAATCATATTGGTTATGAAAGAACTCTTCACGTGTATTGACCATCACAGGTTCGATACAGGATTCGTTTTCAAAAAATGCGACGAGTTCAGTAATATGGGAGATTCCATACACATTTAAATTAGAAACCATACCCGCTTCTCTTTCATTTTCTTTGGGTACAATTAAACCAAAGAATCCTTCTTGGCGGGTTTGAATGGCAATAGGTAAAGCACCTTTTAGAGGTTGAACACTACCATCTAAGCTTAATTCTCCCATCAT
>CAIJZG010000131.1 GCA_903825065.1 uncultured Bacteroidota bacterium | reverse complement strand
GTTGTGGGTATAGCTTGCATACCTGTTGCACTACTTTGGTGTACAATTGATGGGCGGTTTTTATCTCTACTGCTTGGATGACAATAATAAGAACGTCCTCCAGAAAAAGGATCTTCTTTTTTCGCTAGTAATTGTAACATCATTTCATACGGACTAAATCCTATAGAAAGCATCATACAATCATCTCTATAATAAGGACTCACCCAATCGCAATTCTGCAATTGTAAACCTGTTGCTACTTGTATCGCTTCATGACCACGTGAAGTGCTGTGCACATACTTACAAACGTTTCGGTTTGTATCGTAGGTGTCAGACATAGCTTTGGCCGTAACCATCAGCTTGTATGCACTTGTTAAAATATTAGTGGTCAACATTATTTTTTACTCGAACTATTTAATGGTTAGATCAAACATTTTCTCTTTTTCCAGATATCCTTCTAACAGATCACCAGTAACACATTCTCCTACACCAGAGGGTGTTCCTGTATAAATCAGATCACCGATATTGAGTGAGAAATAATTAGATATATTGGCAATAATTTTATTGAACGAAAAGATCATATGTGTTGAATCACCAGACTGAACGATGTTTCCGTTTTGTAAAAGCGAAAAATGAATGGGGTGATTTAGTATCGCAGGATTCAATTCGATCCATTTACCCAGGATGGCACTATTGTCCCAGGCCTTGGCTTTTTCCCAGGGCAGTCCTTTCTTTTTTAGTTCAGCTTGAATATCTCTGGCTGTAAAATCAATCCCAACGCTGATAGCATCGTAATATTTATCCGCTTGTTGTTCTTGAATGTATTTTCCGTTTTTGGAGATGCGTAGCACTAACTCTACTTCGTAGTGTAATTCGTTGGAGAACTCTGGGTAATAAAACGGTGTATTAGCCTGAAGCAATGCAGATTTAGGCTTCATAAATATCACCGGTTCTTCGGGTATTTCGTTTCCTAATTCTTTCGCGTGCTCCGCATAATTACGCCCTACACAGAAAATTTTCATAGCTCGTGCGTTTAAATAGTAACTAAATAATCGAGTTAGAACCTATTAAAATGAGGGTTCTGGGTACGGCTGATTACTTAAATTATATTTGCTCTAGCTATAACTGTAAATAGGACTATTTTATTATATAAATATTAAATTATTTACCTGGCTCATCGTCTTTTCGAGCCCGATAGAAGCGAAGAGCTCAATGATCTCTACGCATTTTGCAACCTTCTGATTTACAATGCCCTGTTCGGAGGCTTGCCACTTCCCTAATACAAAATCAACCTGGCGGCCTTTGGGGAAATTATTACCGATACCAAATCTTAGTTTGGGATACTGATCCGTACCGAGTGTGAGTTGAATGTCTTTAAGTCCGTTATGTCCTGCATCGGTGCCATTGCCTCTTAAACGAATTTTTTCTAAAGGCAGGGCCAGGTCATCAACAATGGTAAGCGTATTGGCAACTTCTAATTTCTCTTTGTCCATCCAATACTTGAAAGCTTTCCCACTCAGGTTCATATAGGTAGTAGGCTTTATGCAGATAAAGGTCTTTCCC
The DNA here is from genome assembly GCA_903825065.1 of uncultured Bacteroidota bacterium. Classification (GTDB taxonomy): domain Bacteria; phylum Bacteroidota; class Bacteroidia; order Chitinophagales; family Chitinophagaceae; genus Sediminibacterium. The sequence continues at coordinate 3,030 of CAIJZG010000131.1, read as the reverse complement.
TTCCATTTAACTTCGGCTACATCTGCTAAACGGTCGTTTTTAAAAAATCCACCTTGCTTCAATACAAATTCGGATACTACATCAAACCCAATATTATGTCTGGTATGGCGGTATTCGTCACCAATATTGCCTAATCCTACTATTAAAAATTTATTCATACGATTCGTCAAATTTAGTTGCTTGACGATGAAGTACAAAATGATTGCGCTTCTCTTCGTTAAATAAAAACGTCCCGATGAATCGGGACGTTTTTGATATTGTTTTGGAAAAGAATTATTTCTTCTTTTCTGCAGTAGCTTCTTCTTGCTTTAACTGACGAGTCATCACAACTGAAGCAATTGGAATACGCGGAGAGTTCATGATCTCAAAGTTTGGATCTTTTACATCTTCTACACGAATGTTTGCATTCAATTCTAAATTAGTGATGTCAACTTCAATAGTTTCTTTTAAGTACTTAGGTAAAGTTTTTACGTTAAGTGACTTCATTTTGATAACCAATTTACCACCGCCTTTCACACCAATAGAAGTTCCTACGAATTTCAATGGTAAAGTAGCGATCACTTTTTTGTCTTCTACCAGTTCCAGTAAATCTACGTGGATCAAAGAATCAGACACTTTATCAAATTGTAAATCTTTCAAAATGCAACGGTATGTTTTACCGTCAACATTAACATTAGCTAATTGGAATTCACCAGTGTACACTAAAGGCTTGAAAGCCTTTGCAGGAGCGTAAAAATTTACCTCCTGAGCACCCCCGTAAATTACACCTGGCACGTTTTCCTGAGAGCGAATCTGGCGGGCGGCTTTTTTGCCATGTTCGGTCCTCAGTTGTCCTTCGATTGTAATTGTTTTCATTATTGATTATTTTTTGGACGGCGAAGGTAAGAAAAATCAATAGAAATAGGACATTCAGAGGAACTAATTCTAAAAAAAAGGCCCTTTTTAGTTGGTTAGTACTAAAAAGGGCTCTTCTATATCCAAAATATTTAAATCTTCTCTCTTCCTTTCAATTGAGAATGGATAAAGAGGCTCGTGATACTCTTATTTTCATAGGCATTACGAATTGCTATCGCAAAAAGGTCGGCCACTGAAATAGCTTTGATTTTTTTCGAATCTTGTCGTAGAGGAATAGTGTCACAAACCACTAGTTCTTCCAATACACTCTTTTCGATATTTTCATAAGCTGCGCCACTCAAAACCGGATGTGTAATCAACGCCCGAACACTAGTAGCACCTTTTTCCATCAACAATCCAGCAGCTTTTCCAAGTGTACCTCCAGTATCGCAGATATCGTCGATGATGATGATGTCTTTGTCCTGCACGTCTCCAATTACCACCATACTGGCGATTTCATTGGCACGTTTACGATGTTTGTCGCAGATTACCATAGGTGCATTGAAATAGCTGGCAATTTCCCGAACCCGATTGGTGCTACCCACATCAGGTGCTGCAAATGCAAGGTTATTCAATTTTAATTGTTCGATATAGGGTATAAAGATGGCGGAGCTATCCAAGTGATCCACAGGTACATCAAAGAATCCTTGAATTTGAGCAGCGTGCAAATCCATTGTAATGATACGGTCTGCACCAGCCGACTCCAACAAAGTGGCAATCAGTTTAGCACCAATTGCTACGCGAGGTTTATCTTTTCGATCTTGCCGTGCATAACCATAATACGGGATGACCGCAATGATTTTATAGGCTGACGCTCTTTTGGCAGCATCAATCATCAATAAGAGTTCCATTAGATTGTCTGTTGGTGCAAAAGTGCTTTGTACCAAAAAAACATAATCCCCACGAATACTTTCCAGAAATATGGGTTGAATTTCCCCATCGCTGAATTTTTGAATATTGATTTTACCAATTGGAGCACCAAAACGCTGCGCTATTTTTTCAGCCAACTTTTGTGATCCATTACCTGAGAAGATCTTTACATTAGGATTCATAGCTTGCTTGGGAATATGATACAAAGATAGATATAAGCAAAGGAAATTGTATTTTGAAAACAGAATATATTTCAACATGCCTAAAACATCCATCAAAAGCTGGTCTCCAGAGGATCAACCAAGGGAAAAATTATTGAGGAAAGGTGCAGAAACATTGAGTAATGTGGAGCTACTAGCCATCCTTCTTAATAATGGAAATAGAACCAACTCTGCCCTTGAAATTGCCATGCAGCTCATGCAAAATGTGCATAACAATTTATCTACACTTTCCCATTTGAGTGTGGCAGAAATAGTGAATTTCAAAATAAATGGATTGGGTGAATCAAAAGCAGTGGGTATTGCTGCTGCGTTTGAGTTGAGTGTACGGAGAAACATGTCATTATATAAAAAAAGTACCATTAATCAAAGTAGTGATGTGGCAGCTTTTTTACAAGCTGAGTTTGGCCATAAGCAGCTAGAAAGCTTTGTGGTAGTGTATTTGAACAGAGCCAACAAAGTAATTCAACAGGAAACAATTAGTGAAGGTGGGATCACTGGAACGGTAGCTGATCCACGAATAATTTTAAAGAAAGCACTAGATCATCATGCTGTTTCCATCATATTATGTCATAATCATCCTAGTGGAAATTTAAAACCGAGTAAGGCTGATGAGTTATTGACCAATAAGATAAAAAATGCTGCTGCATTTTTAGACATTCAAGTAATGGATCATATTATCGTTAGTGAAGAAGGTTATTATTCTTTTGCTGATGAAGGGTTGATGTAAGAAGGAGTGAGAAGTGAAAAGTGAGAAATGAAAACTGGGCAGGTTTTCACTTATATCTATTTGAAAATAATTCACCTAATAATTGATTTTACAGGTTTTCGTAAATGCTTATCTATTGATTAGATTGACTTCACAAATGGTGTTGTAAGTAAAAACATTTTAATCTAAAATATTTCTAACTAAGATAAATCGAATCAATTATAATGTTTTTATGGAACACAGATGATTTCGGATCTGCACTCCTCACCCATCACTCCTCACTTCTCACTTTGAGTACTGGGCATAAAAAAACCCATTCAAATTAATGAACGGGTTTTT
>CAIJZG010000130.1 GCA_903825065.1 uncultured Bacteroidota bacterium | reverse complement strand
GGTGTAATTGGCCCCCTTGTGGAAGTCCCTGCCTTAATAGCACTGGTAAATCTGGCTTTTTGGTTTAGAAAAAAATACTTCCTAAAAACTAACTAACTTTTCATTTCAAACCGGTTTTTTATATCAATAAACAATACATAAAAGCTAGCATTATGAAAATTATCAAAAAGTCAACAATCATCAAACAATTACTTTTTTTACTATCCATGGTAATGGTATTTAATTCCACTTTTGCTCAAACAACAGCTCCTAAAAGCCCAGGAGCAACTGCAACTGGTACTTTGAAAAATGGAACTAAAATAACGATAGTGTATTCAAGCCCTTCTGTGAGAGATAGAAAAATTTGGGGTGCTTTAGTGCCAATGGATAGTGTTTGGAGAGCAGGTGCAAATGCGGCTACTCAAATTGAGTTTGATAAAGAAGTTAAAATTGAAGGACAAACACTCGCTGCTGGGAAGTATACCATTTATATGGTGCCAACAACAAAAAAATGGACTGTTGTATTTAGTTCACAAACTGGTCAACCCGGTATGAACCATGATGGTAGCTCAACTCTTGATTTAAATAAAGTTGTTTTAAGAGGACATGCTTCAACAAAAGAATCAAAAGAGTTTAAGGAAAGTCTTCTTTATTCAATTAATGAAAAAGGGATGACTTTGAGTTGGGAGAAATTGGATGTGATACTTCCGATTAAATAAACTTATTGAAAAAAATACTCAAATTTTGTTTGAGTTATGGGTATTGATTTTTATAAAAAAGAGCACTAAGAAATTTGTGCTCTTTTTTTTTGGTATTATTAAGTATTAAAAAGTTTCAACAGATGTATATGTAGCTTAAATAATTGTAAGAATTACAGAATTACTTATTAGAAGTTCCAGTATCTCACAATTAAAGTATAATGTTTATAATCAATGAATAGCCCGTCATAGCTTTGCAAAAAATAAAGAAAATGAGTTTGATCAATGATTTGAAATGGAGATATGCAACTAAGAAAATGAATGGTGCTGTAGTTTCTCAGGATAAAATAGATTATATAATTGAAGCAGCTAGACTTGCTCCAACATCTTCTGGTTTACAGCCTTTTGAAGTGTTAGTAATTACTAATAAAGATTTATTAGAGAAAATTACGGTAATTGCAAATGGTCAGACACAAGTGAAAGACTGTTCTCATTTATTGGTATTTGCAGCTTGGGATAATTATACTGAAGAAAGAATTAACAAGGTTTTTGCCAGAAACAATGCTGAACGAAATTTACCTGATAGTGCTACTGATGGGTATAGAAATATGTTGTTAAATGCTTATTTGCCTAAGAGTGCAGATGAAAATTTTAATCATACTGCAAAACAATCTTATATAGCATTTACTACAGCTATGCTTGCTGCTGCTGAACAAAAAGTAGATTCAACTCCTATGGAAGGATTTGATTGTAATGCTCTAGATATATTACTGAATTTAAAGGAAAAAGGTTTAAGAAGTGTAACCCTTTTACCATTAGGTTATAGAGATGAGCAAAATGATTGGCTGGTTAATATGAAAAAAGTTAGATTGCCTCTGGAAGAATTCGTTGTTGAATTAAATTAAAAAGTATCGATAAAATTATTTAATACAAATATGTTTAATGGTCTTTGAAATTTATTTTCAAAGACCATTATTATTATAAAGAATATCCCGGATTTAGAAAAGCACTTAAGTTACAATGAATGAGAGTTAATCAAGATAATTCATATCCTCTTCAGACAATTCTATTTGAACTGACTCACAATTTTCTTCAAAATGTTTCAAGGAAGAAGTGCCTGGGATTGGTAAAATAAAAGGAGAGCGTTTTAATAACCAAGCTAAATTAATCTGAGCTTCAGTTTTGTGATATTTTTTTGCTACTTGACTAATTCTATCATCCTTTTTAGTCAATGCATTAATTAATGAGAAATACGGGATCAGTGGAATAGCATTCTCTATACAGATTTTTAAAACTTCTTCTCCGCCTCTGTTTTCTCCATGGGGTGTTTTTAGAGTAGTACGTTGAGCATGCCCATACATGTTTTCAACGGTTGCAATATTACCCATTGAAATAGCAATATTCAAATCATCAACGCTCACATTGCTCATTCCCAGATGTAATATTTTTCCTTCCTTTTGTAATTGAAACATGGCATCCATTGATTCTTTTAACGGCACATCGCTATGGGGCATTACCCTAAAGTGTACCAATGAAACTTGTTCAATTTTCAGGGTACGAAGATTATTGTCAATACTGGTTCTTAAATTTTCCGGACGGTTAAACGAGATCCAACTCTTATCTGGTTTGCGAGTAGCACCAACTTTTGTGCAGATAATCAGATCTGTTTGATAAGGATACAATGCTTCCTTGATTAATCTATTAGTTACATCTTCGCCATAATAATCTGCGGTATCTATAAAATTGATCCCTTTTTCTCTGGTCTTTCTTAAAATTTCTAACGCTTCCTTCCTGTTTGGCGGCTCGCCGTATATTCCTTCGCCCGTTAGTCGCATGGTACCATAGCCAAATCTATTTACTTTTAATGGGGATGCAGACAAAGGGGCAATTATAATCTCGGAGGTATTCTTTTGGTCACTCATAGTTCTTTCACTTTGTAAGATGAATAACAAAGCTATGTGCTTATTGTTGGGTGAGTTAGCACCTATTTACAAAAACTCTTATCGGCAGGTACTTGTCATATTTGTTCAATAATTAAAAATAGGGATGACTTGAATATGAAAACTAAACTAATCTTTTAGTATCTGCTGAATTCTTTCTTTAACCGCATCAGAAAGTTTCAATTGTTTATATTCATGCGAATGCTTTGCATTTTCGCCTATTAGCTTTGTTTGTATTTGGAATCTTTTACAAAGACTACAGATCGATAAATGTAATTGCAATTTAATCCATTCAAATAAAGTAAGCCGATGCTCCTCATTTTTTGAAATAAGATAAGTTGCCCTTTTGCATGTAATATTGATCAATTGTTTCAATTCCTCAAGAGTTTATCCAATTCTTAGTTAAGCAGCTTCTCAACTGCAATTTCGCTCTGTGCATCAGCACCCAATAGTTAGACGCAGTTATATTTAAGACCTTACAAATGGCATCTGAATCTTGTCCCTCCATGAATTTTAATACAAAAACAGACTGCTGCAGTTGTTGCAATTTGTTCTTACACAACTCCAAAATGGTATAAAACTCTTTTTTTTCAATCTTATGTTGATCATTAATGCCCCAGTCAGTTGGGCCTGCTTCAACCGTCCAATGTTCTTCTTCATTAAAAAAAGTATCGGATATGTCAAACTCGGAAGTACTTGAAATCTGATGAGACGCTTTACGATAGTGATCGATGATTTTGTTTTTACAAATTGCGTATAGCCAATTTTTTTCAGAAGCTTCTCCTTTGAAGGAATCTCTATTTTTCCAGGCGCTTAAGAAAGTGTCCTGAACAATGTCTTCTGATAATCCGGTATCATTTATACGCATAACAGTGTATGAATACAATTGATCAGCATAATTATTAACCCACAGATCTGGATTGAGATTGGATAGTTTACTCATATCTTGAAAAGCTAAAATAACATAAATATGCAATATTGGATTAGTTTTCAAATAAGCCTGTCTTGGTTAAAAAAAGGTTAAAGAGGCTGGTATTTGTAAGGAATATATTGGAATGGAGTCTCCATAATAAATAATCAAAAAAATATAAATTCATGTTATGAAAACAATTTGTATCACACTTTTGTCTCTTGTGATTTTACAAAGCAGTTTGAAAGCCCAATTCGACCTTAGGTTAAAGTCTTTTAATCTAGAAAAAAAAGTGGCCATTCAGGGATACGATCCGGTTTCCTATTTTACAACAGGTAAAGCCATTAAAGGAAATAAGGAGATTGCTACAGTAGCAGAAGGTATTACTTATTTTTTTGCAACTACCACAAATAAAGATCTCTTTTTAAAAGATTATAAGAAATACGAACCACAATATGGTGGATGGTGTGCTTATGCAATGGGTTCTACTGGCGAAAAAGTGGAAATAAATCCTGAGACTTTTAAAGTATTAAACGGTAAACTTTATTTATTTTATCATACCTGGGCAAATAACACTTTGAACAAGTGGAATAAAGAAGAAGTAAAATTAAAAACTAATGCCGATAAAAATTGGTTAAACACTTTTCATTAATAATTTATAAAAAATCAATTAATAAAATCTAAATCTACTACTTATGTCTTTTAAAAAAATCGCCATACTGGCATTGAGAATTATTGCAGCAGTAATTCTCTTACAAACCTTGTATTTTAAATTTACTGCACAACCAGAATCAGTAGTACTATTTTCGAAATTGGGTGTAGAACCCTGGGGTAGGATTGGAACCGGTGTCATTGAATTAATTACTGGAATATTATTGTTAGTGCCATCAACAGTTTTTATAGGTGCAATACTTGGAATTGGTTTAATGGCAGGAGCTATTCTTTCTCATATTGCTGTATTAGGTATTGTTTCGCAGGGAGATGGAGGACAATTATTTATGCTGGCAATTATTGTTCTGATTAGCTGTATAGCTATAGCAATATTGTATAAGCAACAGGGGATTGCTTTATATAATAAGTTCTTTGGCAAGAGCGCATAATCAGACTCTTTAAAAAGATATTTAATTTTTTATAGTAGAAATAGTAAAGTATGATTTTTCAACAATTATCTCAACAACTACTTTCCTTAATAGTACTTCTTAAGTC
>CAIJZG010000129.1 GCA_903825065.1 uncultured Bacteroidota bacterium | reverse complement strand
GTTTAAGAAAGAAAGACAGACACAGACACCATGAAAATTGTTATCATAAAGAAGGTATAGTATTATCTACAAAAAAAGCACTAATTACTTAGTGCTCAAATAGTCGGGACGACAAGATTTGAACTTGCGACCCCACGCCCCCCAGACGTGTGCGCTACCGGGCTGCGCTACGTCCCGAACTTTACATTTATATTTAAATGGGATGCAAATATAGGCGTAAAAGAAATTTTCAGGTTATATTGCATAAAATTTTGTCAGTCTACATGAAGATTCTGATCAGGCATGCAAGGATTATCGATACACACTCGCCATTCAATGGCTTAATTAAAGACATTTTAGTAGAAAAAGATCAGATTATTGCTATTGCAGATCATATTACCGATAGTGCAGATCAAATAATTGAATCTCACAATTTAGAAGTTTCTATTGGCTGGGTCGATACATTCGCACATTTTTGTGATCCTGGTATTGAATACAAAGAAACATTAGAAACTGGAGCTGCATCCGCTGCTGCTGGTGGGTTCACCCAGGTTTTTGTACTCCCCAATACCGATCCAGTTGTTGACAATAAAACACAAGTAAGTTATATCGTACAACAAAGCACCCCACTGCCGGTATCCATTCATCCAATTGGCGCAATTACAAAAAAAATTGAAGGAAAGGATCTGGCAGAAATGTATGATATGAAGAATAATGGTGCTGTTGCATTTTCTGATGGACTAGTTCCGGTTCAAACAGCAGGCCTTTTTTTAAAGGCTTTATTATATGTAAAAGCATTTGAAGGGGTATTGATACAAATACCCATTGACAAATCAATAGGTTCTGGTGGATTAATTAATGAAGGAATTATTTCCACTCAATTGGGATTGCCTGGAATCCCTGCTATATCTGAAGAAACTATTGTAAAAAGAGATATTGACTTGGCTCGCTATACAGGTTCTAAATTGCATATTACTGGAATATCCACTGCAAAGAGTATTGAATTAATTGCGCAAGCAAAAAAAGAAGGCCTTTCGATTTCATGCAGTGTAACAGCTTATCAATTACATTTTTGTGATGAAGACCTAGTGAATTATGATACTAATTTAAAATTGAATCCTCCTTTAAGAACCCGTGAGGACATGATGGCTCTTCAAAATGCAGTAAGGGAAGGATTAGTGGATTGTATTGCCAGTCATCACCTACCACAAAACTGGGATAATAAAGTCTGTGAATTTGAATATGCAAAATCTGGTATGATCGGATTACAAACAAGTTTTGCAGCAGTTAATACGATACTCCCTGAATTAAGTTCAGAACAACTGGTTCAATTATTTAGTGGCAATGCCCGTAATATTTTTGCAATTCCTACTACCAATATTAATGTAGGATCAAAAGCAGAACTAACTTTATTTTGTAGGTCGGGGAATACCTCCTTAACTACTCAAAATAATAAAAGTAAATCCGCTAATTCCGCATTCTTAAATGGGGAATTAAATGGAAAAGTTTTAGGTATCTTACACAAAGGACAAATATTTACCAACTAAACAACCAAACTAACATGGAAACTAAAATTGTACAACCTTGGATGAAAGGATTGATTTTAGGATTAATCACCACCACTTATGGCATCGCTTTGTATTTAATGGACCTATGGCAAAATAAGAGTTTAGGATATGTGTCATATGTAGTTATATTGGGTGGCATTATTTGGTCTTGTATATATTATGCACAACAAATGAATGGAAATGTTACATTCGGAAATGTTTTTGCTCATGGGTTTAAAGTAACTGCTTCATTAATAGTGATTACGGTAGTTTTTACTTTTTTAGAAGTAAAAATTATTTTTCCTGAAATGGTTGATAAAATCATTGATATTGCCGCAAAAGATATGGATAAGAATAAAAATCTTAATGAAAGTCAAATTAAAAGTGCACTTGACATGACTAGGAAATTTATGATACCATTTATGATTGGAGGTATTATATTAGGTTATGGCATATTTGGAGCAATTAGTTCAGCCATAGGTGCAGGTATTGCAAAAAAGAATCCAAACCCTACCCCATTTGAACAATAAATTTAATTATGGATCTTTCTATCATCATTCCACTATACAATGAAGACGAATCACTGCCTGAATTATGCACTTGGATTGAAAATGTGATCACTAAAGAACAATTAAGTTACGAAGTAATAATGGTTGATGATGGCAGTACAGACAATAGTTGGCAGGTAATTGAATCTATTGCTGCTAAAAATAATTGCTTTAAGGGAATTCGTTTTAGACGTAATTATGGCAAATCTGCAGCCTTAAATGAAGGATTTAAAGCGGCAAAGGGTGCTACTGTAATTACAATGGATGCGGATATGCAAGATTCTCCTGACGAAATTCCTGGACTCCGTAATATGATTATTGTGGAGGGTTTTGATATGGTCAGTGGATGGAAAAAAGTGAGATATGACAATACATTCACCAAAAACATTCCATCAAAATTATATAACGCTGTAGCAAGAAAAGCTTCCGGTATTCATTTAAACGATTTTAACTGTGGATTAAAGGCCTATAAATTGGATGTCGTAAAATGCATTGAAGTGTATGGTGAAATGCATCGTTATATTCCAATTCTGGCGAAGTGGAGTGGATTTAGAAAAATTGGAGAAAAAATAGTGGAGCATCGAGCAAGAAAATATGGCGTCACTAAATTTGGAATGAAAAGGTTTGTCAATGGATTTCTGGATTTAGCTACTATTATGTTTCTCGGAAAATTTGGTAAGAAACCCATGCAATTATTTGGTCTTTTGGGAAGTTTATTCTTCCTAATTGGTCTTAGTTCCAGTATTTATTTAATTGTTGGAAAATTGATTGATGTCGATTTTTCTTTAACTAATAAACCTGCATTTTTTATTGCATTAACCACTATGATCATTGGAGTTCAATTATTCCTAGCAGGTTTTGTAGCTGAATTAGTTGCTCGAAATGCTCCTGAACGAAATAGTTACCTGATCCATAAAAAATTAGGAATCGAGGACTGATAAAGTTTTCTATGCAAAAAAAAATTGCGTTAATTGGTACTGCATGGCCATTTCGTGGAGGAGGCATCGCTTCTTTTAACGAGCGTCTTGCACGTGCATTTTTGGAAGATGGATTTGATGTAACCATCTATAACTTTTCATTACAATATCCTTCATTTTTATTTCCTGGTAAAACTCAATATAGTACAGAGCCTGCTCCTGCTAATTTGCATATTATTGTTTGTATCAATTCCATCAACCCGTTTAACTGGTTTAAAGTTGGGAATAGTATCAAAAATGAAAAACCGGATTTGGTAATTGTACGATATTGGTTGCCTTTAATGGGCCCCTGCTTGGGAACCATACTTCGAATTATTAAAACCAATCGTTTTTCAAAAATCATCTGCATAGCTGATAATATTATACCACATGAAAAACGCCCAGCTGATAAAATATTTACAAAATACTTTATCAAACCTATTGATGGGTTTATTACCATGAGTAACAAAGTATTGAAAGACCTGAAAAGTTTTAGTTCTACAAAAGCAATCAAAACAGAACATCCTTTGTATGATAATTTTGGAAATGCGCTTACCAAAGTGGAGGCAAGAAATTTTCTACATATACCTGTTGAAGGGAATATTATTTTATTCTTTGGGTTCATTCGAAAATATAAGGGTCTTGACCTTTTATTAGAGGCGATGAAAATTTTAAAGGATCAAAAAGAGAAAGACAACACAAAAATCCTTCCCACTTTATTGATTGCAGGAGAGTTTTATGATGATGAATTACTCTATAAAAATATCATTCAACAATTAGGTATTGGAGATCTTTTAGATTTACGCACGCATTTTATTACTGATCAGGAAGTAAAGTATTATTTAAGCGCCACAGATTTTGTAATTCAACCTTACAAAAATGCTACACAAAGTGGTGTAACCCCGCTTGCCTATCATTTTGAAAAACCTATGTTGGTAACAAATGTGGGAGGATTAGCCGATATGGTTCCTGACAATGTAGCTGGAGTTGTAGTGGAACCAAATGCTTCAGCAATTGCTGAGGGGATTCAAAAATTGTATCAATTAGGAGATACCCATTATTTGCCACAACTTCGTAAAGAGAAAGAAAAATACAGCTGGTCACATTTAACGGATGCTATATTACAACTTGCTGAAATTTAGTAGCAAGAACAAAAAAACAATTACATGAAACAATCTATTCAAAATATCATTTCAGAAAGTATTTCCGTAAAATCTACCATATTACAAAATGAAGCTCTACTAAACACTATTGATTCAATCGTAAAAGTGATTACGAATAGTTTTCGATCTGGATTCAAAGTACAATTTTGTGGGAATGGAGGAAGTGCAGCAGACGCACAACATTTAGCTGCTGAATTTTCTGGTAGATTTTATAAAAATAGAAAAGCATTACCATCAGATGCATTACACTGTAATAGTTCTTACCTAACTGCAGTTGCAAATGATTATAGTTACGATGACATTTATGCCCGTTTAGTTGATGGTACCATGGTGAAGGGTGATGTGTTAGTGGGTATAACAACTTCAGGAAATTCTGGAAATATTGTAAAGGCTTTTGAAGTTGCCAGAACAAAAGGAATTATTACTATTGGGTTTACTGGTTTAACTGGTGGCAAACTAAAAGATTTATCTGACTACCTAATAAACATTCCATCAGATAATACTCCACGTATTCAAGAGTCGCATATTCTGATTGGACATATTATTTGTGAGTTAGTGGAAGATGCTATTTTCCCTGGGTAAATTTAAAAATCAAAATCCAAAAGCAAAATATTAGGTGTTGAATATTTAAATGGTAATATGTTTAGTTTAGATCAAATAGATACCTCGTTTACATTATTTATAGATCGTGATGGGGTTTTGAATCAAGAGAAGTTTGAAGATTATGTACTTAATTGGAAGGAGTTTCAGTTTTACGATACTACCATTGAAGCTTTAGCTATCTTATCGCCTTTATTTAATAAAATTATCCTTGTAACAAATCAAAAAGGTGTTGGTAAAGGTGTAATGAGTGTGGCTGATTTGGAAACTATTCATTTCAATATGTTACAAGCAATCAATAAAGGTGGTGGTAGAATTGATCAAATATTTTATTGCCCAGATTTAGATAATGACTCCTATAATCGCAAACCCAATCCTGGGATGGCTTTTCAGGCAACTGAAAAGTATCCTGAAATTGATTTGTCAAAATCAATAATGATAGGCAATAGAATTAGTGATATGGGGTTTGGACGGAATGCAGGAATGAATACTGTTTTTCTAAGTACAACCCATCCTGAAATTGATTTTCCACATCCATTGATAGACCTAAGATTTGAAAATCTATTAGACTTTGCTAATCAATTAAAGAAGATAATAAAATCTTAAAATCCTCTGTGGCAGCCTGCAAAATTTGTAATCCTATCTATTGCATGTAACTTAGTAATAATGAATAAAACTATTATACTTTTCATTTGCATTTTCTGTTGCCCTCATATAGAGGCACAACAGAAAAAGGATCCTAATTATATAAGAATTGCTACAATTGAAACTGATATAAAAGGTTATTCAAATGCAATCTTAAATGATATGGAAATGGTGAATCGATTTAGAGCTGATAGTTTGTTTACCAGAGGGCTGGTACAAGCTTTAAAGCTACCTAATTCATTTTACTATCCATTTGATTCATTAATTACTATTTCTAAAATATATGCTCCTGATAGTAGTTTTCGAATTTTTACTTGGCAAG
>CAIJZG010000128.1 GCA_903825065.1 uncultured Bacteroidota bacterium | reverse complement strand
CCTGTTAGGTTTAATGGCTCTGTAATATTTACTTAGCGTATATTATACGAAAGTGTCTATTAACTAGTATTTTTTTGCGTTTTTTAAAAGAATAATGGTTTATTCTTTATAGACCGGGTTGTTCAGCTACGGCCGGTGTATATTGTTTACGTAATTTTTTTAAGTTTTGAGCTTTCTCAAAATTCCTAACATCATTCATTTTACGTAATTTGCTGATTTGTCTTAATGTTAATTTTGTTTTTCTAAATTCTTTCCACTTAGGTGCGCTGTTGTCAGTCTCAACATCTTGAAAACCTTCTATGGCTTGGTCAAACATTTCCATTAATTTCATATGATATCCTATAGTATATTTATCGTTTAACCTGGAGGAGCCGGTGGAGTTCCTCCGCCGCCTATACCCGACGGTGCTGCTACAGGTGGACCAATATCTGCTTAAACTCAAATCGGATCTGGTGTTTACCGGAAGGAATCGCTAGACCCCTTAAAACATAATTTGTTTGTATGATGGTTGATTCTTTATCATCAATAAAAGCTTTCCAACCTCTGTTATAATACACTTCACTAAATACTGCAAATTGATTGGTATTGGAGGTTGATTCATACTGGATTAAATCATTATCATTTTTTAATAGTCTGATACTTGCAGTGGAATCAGCTACTGGTTCAAATGCGATATCTTTTTTTGATCCAGCCTCAATTATGGCTGTGTCTTTTGGATTAAATTGATCCATCGCCTTCATCACACCTAATGGTTCATTTACAAAACTGAGGTGCTTTACAAACCATACATTGCCTAAAGCATCTGCGTTTATTTGTAATCCTGTCTGCCCGGTTTGAGGATTTTGAACAATTATATATTTCATGTTCATCATATCCAAAACCGATTTATTGATAGGCTGTTTTTTTAATTGAAAATTCAAAAGGTCTTCATAAATACTTAGTTTAACTGGACTATAACCACCTACATCTCTATGATGATAAGCAGTGGTTGCATCGTTAAAGTTGCTACCAACAGTAGTATTCCAAACCCTTGGGTGCGTACTGTCTTTCATGATCTCAAGATCAACTGGAGAGGCTTTGTATACTGCTTCATTTACGGATTCCTGTTCCTGAAAACTGTTATCGTTTAAATATCTTTTGCCGACAGAAATTAGATCAAATGAACTAATTAAAATAAGACCTGCTAAGACATAAGTTTGTTTGATTTTATTTTGGGCATACAACCAAATTAATGATAATGATCCCATAACTAAAATCAGACTTCTTATTAAATCTTTCCCGAATAAAGCTTTCCTGTCTTCTTTTAAAGCATTGAAGAAACCATTTACTTCTTCTTGGTTGCCTTTAAAAATTTGTCCTAAATAACTTTTTAATCCCGCATCACCTGCACTCGTATAACTAAAGCTTATATAAAATATAGCTAGCAGAGCAAATATTCCACTGGTAATATATGCGGCCAATTTTATTTTTTCGATGGCTGCTTTTTTATCTGTTTCTACAAACAAGAATTGCTGCAATGTCAGCACAGCTACAAAAGGAAATAACAATTGTGGAAGAACTAAAATAATACTAGGGGCTCTGAATTTATTGTAGAGTGGTAAGTTATTAAATACAAATTCATTGAAGCCTGCAAAATTGCTGCCCCAGCTTAATAAAATGGATAAAATACAAACCGCTAATATCCACCAACGATGCCATGTCTTTAAATAAACCATTCCAAAGATGAATAAGAAACATATAGCTGCTCCAAAATAT
>CAIJZG010000127.1 GCA_903825065.1 uncultured Bacteroidota bacterium | reverse complement strand
CTTCAAAAAATAAATTATCATTACATTAATCGTTTTACAACTTGCTGGGTACCTGATTCTGAAGACGTAAGAAATATTGCTGGAATTTTATCGCATCCAAAAAAAATGCCTCGAATTCCAGTAAAATATTTAGGGATATTAACGAGGATGATGAATAAAAAAAATCCAATTGTTAACTATCATTATTGTTTTCTTTTATCAGGACCTGAACCACAAAGAACTCTATTAGAAAATCAGATTCTAAAAATTTTACCTCAACTATCGGGTATGATCATTTTAGTAAGAGGCTTGCCTGGAAATTTAAGTTCTGTAGAAGTTTCAGAAAAGATAAAAGTCTTCAATCATTTATCATCCGATGGGTTAGAGGCTATCATATCTTCCAGCAACTTAATAATTTGCAGAAGTGGTTATACTACTATCATGGATTTGATCGGGTTAGAAAAAAAAGCTTTACTTATTCCAACACCTAAACAAACAGAACAAGAATACCTAGGAGAAAAACTACAGTTGGATGGATTTTTTTTTACATCAAAGCAAAAAGACTTAAACTTATTAGAAGCAATTGTACAAGCAGATAATTTTCCAGCTAAATTTTCAAATATTTCTAAATTTTCAACAAATGTATTGGAAGCTTTGTTGCTTGAGATCTAAGAACTTAGTTTTATAAATAGATGAAAAAAAATACACAGGCACATGCAGCTGTATTAGGTGCTAATATTATTTTTGCAGCGAACTATTCAATAGTGAAGTTCATTACTCCAGGATATATGCAACCCTTTGCTATCAATTTTGTGCGGGTAGCAAGTAGTATTATTCTATTTTGGATATTGTGGCTGTTGAAACCGGGTCCCTGTGGTATTCAAAGAAAAGATATATCTCGATTTATAGCTTGCGGAATCACTGGGGTTTTAATCAATCAAATATTTTTTATTAAAGGCCTGTCATTAACAACACCCATTCATAGTTCCTTATTATCGTTATGTACGCCCATCTTTATCACATTCATTGCAGCATGGCTAATAAAGGAATCATTAAATTGGATGAAACTTATAGGGCTTGCGTTGGGAATTTTTGGTGCCTTATTATTGATTGTTCTTAAAGATAATAATCATACAGGAACTAATATTTTATTAGGAGATATCTTAGTGATTATAAACGCCATTTCTTATGCCTTTTATTTAGTAATGGTAAGACCATTAATGGCCACATATTCTGCTATTCATGTAATCAGGTGGGTATTTACAATTGGAGGAATTATCATGCTACCATTAAGTGCACCCGATTTTTTTTCAACAAACTGGAATAGTTTTGAAATCTCACAATGGGCCGCTTTATTTTTTATTGCAATTGGCGCTACCTTTTTTGCCTACTTATTTAATGTATATGGTATTGGAAAATTAGGGGCCTCCTCAACAGGTGCCTATATTTATTCTCAACCCTTATTCGCTGCAATTATAGCGATGATATTTGCTGGTGAGCATTTTAGCTGGATCAAAGGAATTGCAGCAGTTTTGATTTTCAGTGGAGTATACCTTGCTAATTTTAAAAGAGAAAAGTCTTGAAACTACAATTGCATTTTAGGGCTTTCGAAAAACCAGAAATTCTTTTCAGCTTCTCGAAATTCACTCCAGGTTTTGATTTGAATTCTAACAGCAAAAATTCCACAGGTAGGCATATTATCAATTGTAGCACTGGATAAACTATTCACAAAATCGGTAATACCTGGATTATGCGCAAATATGGCAACCGTCTTAAAAACATCATCAAGTTCATCAATAATATCATAGTAAACGTGTGAGGGGGCATGATAGAGTTTATCAAACCCCATGATATTAATTTTTTTAATACCGAGTTCTTTTGCAAAATAATTGGCTGTTGTAAATGCTCTATTTGCAGTACTTGAAATAATTGCATCCACATGAATGCCCTTCCCTGATAAAATCTTAGCCATCCGAGGCGCATCGCTATTACCACGTTCATTTAAGGGCCTATCAAAATCATCCATCAGCATATTATTCCAATTACTCTTCGCATGCCTAATCAGTAATAATTCTTTCATATGTTATTCTTATTGATTTTGGTCAGATGTAATTTACTTAGCACATTTTTCAGAAGTGTTACTTTTGAAATAGCTCAATGCATGCCTTAAAGTTACCATAAACTACCCTTATTTTTGTAATGATGGCAATTCAACGAATAAGCATACAAGAATTTTTAAAACTAGGAGAGCAATTTCCAATTTTGGATGTTAGGAGTCCTGGAGAATTCTTGCATGCACATATTCCTGGTGCACACAGTTTGCCATTATTTACTGATGAAGAAAGAAAAGTAGTTGGAACAGCATATAAACAACAAAGCAAACAGGTAGCCGTAAAAATTGGATTAAAATATTTTGGCGTAAAAATGGTTGAAATAATTGAGCAAGTTGAAAAACTAATTAAAGAGTTTCGACCTAAAACTAAAAATTCAGCATTAAACAGCTCTGCATTCGAATCATCCACGATTCTAGTACATTGCTGGCGTGGGGGAATGCGCAGCGCAGGAGTTGCGTGGCTACTCGACTTGTATGGGTTTAAAGTATATACATTGTCGGGGGGATATAAGGGCTATCGAAATTGGGTGCTGGAACAATTTGAGAAAGAATATCCCATCCATATTTTGGGAGGCTATACCGGTTCAGGTAAAACCGAAGTATTAAAAGCTTTACAGAAAAGAGGTTATTCAGTAATTGACTTAGAGGGTATTGCACATCATAAGGGATCAGCATTTGGTGCCATGGGTTTGCCTCCTCAACCTTCACAAGAACACTTTGAAAATATATTAGCCGGCGATTTGTTTCGATGCCTTTCAAAATCAATATCTGAAGAATCTTTAGACTTCCAAAAAACGATTTGGTTAGAAGATGAGAGTCAGCGAATCGGGACTGTAAATATCCCTTCAGTTTTATTTCAACAAATGCGAAAAAAGAGAGTATATTTTCTAGAAATCCCATTTGAATCCAGACTAGATTATATTAATCTTCATTATGGAAAATTTGAAAAGTCTGAACT
>CAIJZG010000126.1 GCA_903825065.1 uncultured Bacteroidota bacterium | reverse complement strand
GGTATGTTCTGGACATTAGAATTAGCAAGTTACCTGGAGGAAGCACCTTGGCCTGCAAGCAAAGACGAACTGATCGACTATGGTATCCGAAGTGGAGCACCGATTGAGGTTGTTGAGAACTTACAGGAACTGGAAGATGAAGGTGAAGTGTACGAGAGCATCGAAGACATCTGGCCTGATTACCCAAGCCAGGAAGATTTTATGTTCAACGAAGACGAATACTAAACCTATCCCAAGGGACTGAAAATATTATCCCAAAAAAAGCCATCCTAGATTATTTTTTAGGATGGCTTTTTTTATGAAACTATTTTTTTGGGAAAGTGAATTTGAAATAAAGTAACACAACGGAAAGAAATCCTACGATAAAGTTTGCAATGATCACTGGTACTAGGTGTAAATAAAAACCATACACTAACCAAACGATAACACTAACAAAAACGATTCCTAACATTCCTACACTAAGGTCGCCAACACTTTTTGTTTTCCATGCGAGCCATACTTGAGGCATAAAAGTAACTGCAGTTAAAAAGGCACCGATAAATCCAACATACTCAATCCAAGGCATAGTTTTCGTTTTAAGTGGGTATAAAAATTTCTTTGTTAAGCCTGCATCATTTCTTTTGCATTTTCTAATGCTGCTGCTGAAGGCGTTTCACCACCAAGCATTTGTGCAATTTTATTAATCCTTTCTTCTTTGTTTAATAAGCGCAAATTGGTTTTGATAGTACCAGATTGATCTTCTTTATAAACATAAAAATGAGCATCGGCCTTTCCCGCAATTTGAGGCTGGTGTGTAATACATATTATTTGGCGGTTCTTTGATAACCCTTTCATTATTCGACCCACCTGCTTCGCCGCTTCACCTGAAATGCCCGTATCAATTTCATCGAAAATAAGGGTGGCGAGGTCAACTTTTTCTGCAACAAGAGATTTAATACAAAGCATTAATCTACTTAATTCTCCTCCACTTGCTACTTTTCGAATCGGCTCGAAACGGTTGCTTTTATTGGCATCGAAAAGAAATTCAATCTGATCGATTCCGAAAATATGTAAAGAGCTGTCTTCGACACTTAACTTTAATCGTGCATTTGGCATTCCAACTAAAACCAATAACTCGTTCACTTTATTCTCTAACGGTGCCACCTCTTTTTTTCTGGCTAATGATATTTTTTTTGCTAATGAATTAGCATCTGCTAAAAAATTAACTACTGATTTTTGTTTTTCGGCTATTGTTTCATCGATCAGAAAAACGGCTTCTAGTTTTTCCGCTAAATCTTTTTGTATGGCTAATAGTTCTGCTGTTGTTTTTACACTATGTTTCTTCAACAATTTATAGCCTGCAGCCATCCGATCGTTAATCCAGTCCATTCTCTTTTCATCCAATTGAACTTTGTTATTCAACAGTTCCATCTCATCAGTAATATCTTGCAATTCTATCTGCGTGCTCTCTAATCTTTTTATCACAGAGGGCAGTGCTGTATGATAGACTGAGATAC
Source organism: uncultured Bacteroidota bacterium (assembly GCA_903825065.1). Classification (GTDB taxonomy): domain Bacteria; phylum Bacteroidota; class Bacteroidia; order Chitinophagales; family Chitinophagaceae; genus Sediminibacterium. The sequence goes on along the minus strand of CAIJZG010000126.1, from coordinate 4,318 downwards.
TATTCAGCTGATTAATCCATTGTTTAAATAAGGGCAGTATAGGTTGATCACCTGATTCTAGATCAGTATTTATTTTTGTTAATACCGATTTGATACCCTCTGCATGACTCATTAATTGTAGCTCAGCTTCTATTTCTTCCAGTTCATTTTCTTTGAAAGATTGTTCATCAAGTTCTGTGAATAGAAATTGATGGTAGTCGAATTCTTTTTGAAAATTCAGTTTTCGGCTTTCCAGCTCTTCTAATTCTTTTTTAACGGTTTGCCATTGTTGAAAAACCAATTGATATTGTTGAAGCAGCATTTGATTTGAAGCAAGTGCATCCAAAACGGTTCGTTGAAAATCGTTATCACCTAAGGTTAATGAGTCGAACTGCTGATGCAAATCAACCAACATGCTTGCCAGTTCTTTTAGTTGTAGTAAACTGGCAGGTGTATCATTAATAAAAGCTCTCGATTTTCCATTAGGAGCAATTTCTCTTCTTATCACCAACTCATTATCCGCATCTAAATCATTTGCTACTAAAAAGTCTAAAACAGGCTGTTTATGATCAATTTGAAAATATCCTTCAATCACCGATTTTTTATCTGCATAGCGAAGTACAGAACTATCGGCACGTTCTCCCAAAATTAAACTCAGTGCTCCCATTAAGATACTTTTACCAGCACCTGTTTCGCCAGTTATGATATTCAAATGTGGAGCAAACTCGATTTCTATCGAATCGATGATGGCATAATATTGTATTTGTAATTTGCGAAGCATGCTTGATTTGTTTTGATGTTCTTTTTTGAGAACTCATCCGCAAGATATAGAAGCTGTACCTGTTCAGCAAATTGATCCTAGTAATATAATTTTAGAAAGGTGTTAATCTCCCTTACAGCGCCCAATACCTGATTTTGCTCGTTGATCTAAGGAGTCCTTGAATTCATGATCTCCCATATCTAGGCATTTTTGATAATACAGGATGGCTAAAGCTTTTTGTCCGCGGTCTTCATAGATCTGACCTATTTGCAGTGCTGCTCTTGCCGCATAATACTCCTTTCGATGTTCTCCAAGAGCTATCGCAATTTGATAATCTTTGATTGCTTCGTCTTTTTTACCTAAGTCGTCATAGATTCTAGCAACACGATAAGAAAATTCTAATTTATCTTCATCAGATGTAAAATTTTCTAATTTTTTGCCAACTAATATGCCTAAGGCCTCTTTGTGGAAACCTCCATCATTCAATAATCGGGATTTCAATAATAATTCATTGGGCCAGGTGCCAGATTTTGCATCTTTCAAGGCTTTCTTATCGGCATCAGTATCTGTGGCTCCTTTTTTTAAAATTTCATTTCTTGTAGCAACAGCTTTTGCCATATTCCCTTGGAGGTAATAGGCGTAGCTTAATTTTGAATTTGCATCTTTACGATAAAAATTTCCTTTAAAATCAGTTTTAAATTGTTCTAAATATTTAATTGATTCGTTTAATTCAAGATGATACAATTTTACATAACCCATTTCAAAATCCCACACAGATAGTTTTAAATAATCTGGACTCATGTTCCTATTTTGCATCATCACTCCAGCAATGGCAGTCTGCTTATTATTGATGGCCAGATTTGCGGCCATATAACATAGCAAATGATTATTAACGATATCTAATTTTTTATGTTGGGCAAATGCAACTGCCTCGTCTTTTTTGTTTTCGATATAGAATAAAAGGAAGGGATAGATAAAAGCAGACTCATTCGAATACAATTTTGCCCAGGGGTCTTCGCTATAGGTAAACCGCTTCAACAACGCCATTCCTTCGCCTATAGAACCCTTCAGACCTAAAATACTTGCCAGCCATTTGTAACCAGAAGGAAGGGTGCCGATGATAGCATACAATGAGCCCGTCATCATTTCGTCTAATATAAAATTGGGATGATTTTTTCTATTTTCTTTTAAAAGTAGAAATGCCTTTCTGAAATCCCATCCTGCATTCCAGTTTTGTCCGAACTTGATTTCAATAGCCGCTTTATGAATTCTTATCGTGCTTAAACAAAAATTATAGTAGGGTGAATTTTTAGGTCCCTCAGCAAGTATATTCATCCGCTCATTAAAATGAGGCATCATTTTTTGAAAGTCCTTTGGATCTTCATTAAAAAAAAGTTGAAAAAAATCAGTGTAGTCTTCGAGCATCACCGGGATTAAATTATCCGGATTTTGCTTTTTTGCTTTTGCAATAAGAGTTAAGCCAGACTCGATCCTTAGTTTCGTAATTTCTTGATAAGCCTGTTGGCAAGTAGTATTATAGTCGAATACTTTTTCTGCATTTGCTAATGCTGAAAAAAATAAGGAAATAAAAATTAATAGGTATGTCTTCATCGAATGTAAAATAAAAAAAGGGCAGCTTAATGCATGCCCTTTATAAATTCTATAGAATATTTAACACTTATTTTATTTCAATGCTATCGCTCAAATCGGCATCCACTAAAATTCTACCGCAGTTTTCACAAACGATGATTTTTTTGTGTAAGCGAATTTCGCTCTGACGTTGAGGAGGAATTGAGTTAAAACAACCACCACACGCATCTCTTTCTACAGGCACCACAGAAAGCCCATTACGATAGCTATTACGAATACGGTCGTAGCTATATAATAAACGCTCATCAATATGACCGCGTGCATCAGCACTTTGTTTTCTGAATTGAGTTTCTTCTTTTTCAGTTTCAGCGATGATCTTTTCTAATTCGCTTTTCTTATGATTTAATACTCCTTCCTTAACAGCTACTTGTTTTTTTGCAACTTCCAAGTTCTTGATCTTTTCAGTCAATTCTTCGTTTGCATCACGAATATGTTTTTCAGCTAGTTTAATTTCAAGCTGTTGCATTTCGATCTCTTTATTGATCGCTTCGAATTCGCGATTGTTCTTTACATTCTCACTTTGCTTTTCGTATTTAGCAATCAAGGCTTCACTATCTTTGATGGTAGTTTTCTTACCTTCAATGAATTCAGAAATACCATTGATTTCTTCTTCGATACGAGTTTGACGACTATGCAAACCCTGGATCTCATCTTCGAGGTCGCTTACTTCCATCGGCAATTCGCCTCTCAAAACCTGAATCTCATCCAGTTTGCTGTCAATCTTTTGTAACCTTACGAGGTTTAACAGTTTTTCTTCAACAGAGAAATCTTTAACAGATGCCATATCTAGTATAAAATTTGGAGTTTGTATTGGTTCACATTACTGCAAACCTTAATCCTCTTTCAGAAAATAATTCACCGGATTGGTTTTTATAACTGATTTGAGGACGGCAAAGGTAGGGAATTTAGCCTGTAAAATATCAATTAAAAGACCGATGGTGAATTGTTCGCTTTCCCAGTGTCCAATATCGGCTAGGAGGATTCGATTGTCGGCATCAAAAAATTCATGGTATTTCAGGTCTGATGTGATAAAAATGTCTGCGCCAGCATCAATAGCCTCTTTTATTAAAAAACTGCCAGCCCCACCACAAACGGCTACTTTTTTGATAGGCTTGCCTAATAAAGGACTATGCCTGATTACTTGTAAATTAAAGCTTGTTTGTAGCATCTGTAAGAATCCGGTTTCTTCCATTTCTTCTGGTAAATCTGCTATTAATCCAGATCCAACTTGTTGATTATCATCATTTAATGAAATTTCTGGAGAATCAATATATTCAATTGGAGGATACTTTTTTGATATCAGCCCAGCTTTCGGAAGTAAAACTTTTTTATTCTGAAGGCCTAATTTGATAGCCATGGTATCGCTTACTCCATCAATAACGTTATCTAAATTGGTATGAATAGCAAAAATGGCCATATCATTTTTGATGGCAGAAATGATTGTTTTTTCTACATAATTCTTGCCATTGAGTTTCTTTAGACCATTAAATATGATAGGATGATGGGAAACTACCAGATTACAACCAGCTGCTTTAGCTTCTAAAACCACTTCCTCAGTGGCATCCAAGGTACAAATGATGCCCGTACAAGTCCATTCTTCGCTTCCAACGATCAGACCGGCATTATCGTATGATTCCTGAAAAGCGGCAGGGGCAACTAATTCTAGCTCTTGAACGATGTCTTTAATATGCATTTTCTTTGTTTGACGATTGCTAAATTACTATCAATATTATATTGATGTATATCAAGTTTCCTCTCCATTAAAATAGTTAAAATTTTCTGTTTCATGTCTATTCATAAAGTTTTATCCCCCATATGGTTACATCGTCAGTTTGTTCGGTGGATCCTTTCCAGTCATTAAAAGTATCAGATATAATCTGATATTGTTCATCAATTGGTTTTGAAAAATTCTCAACAAACATAAAAAGT
>CAIJZG010000125.1 GCA_903825065.1 uncultured Bacteroidota bacterium | reverse complement strand
GTCTTACTAATCTTTTGAAGATTTTTACGCCATATTAATAAAAGAAATAAGCTAACTGTCGCAATCACCATTCTGTACCAAACAAGCAAACCTTCATTAAGTGTAATTAATACACCCAACACGCCAGTAAAGCCCGCCAGAAAAACAGCAATATGTAATTTAATGAGTGCTTGTTTCATCGGGGTCAAAGAAACGTTTTTCTAAGCGAAATATACATACTACTTCAATCTTGTTTTTTTCAAGATTTCTAAAAAAGTATTACAGTAAGATTAATTATTATTTTTAAGGCGTTTGTGATAGTCTTTAAAAAGGCTATGCCATTGAATTTTCAATACTCCCAAAACACCCTCTGTGATGATGCCTTTGTTCATTTTGCTATAACCTGTTTTACGATCAATAAAAGTGATGGGCACTTCTTTAAATTTAAATCCCAATTTCCAGGCAGCAAATTTCATTTCAATTTGGAAGGCATATCCTACAAAACTTATTTCATCTAAATTAATAGCATCTAAGACTTCCCGTTTATAACACATGAATCCTGCAGTTGGATCTTGCACAGGCATCCAAGTAATCATTTTGGTATAAAGCGCTCCACCTTTTGAATAAATTTTTCTATCGAGAGGCCAGTTTTCTGTTTTGCCTCCTTTCACATAACGACTTCCTATTGCTAAATCAGCTCCCCCATTTTTGCAGGCATCATATAAACGTTCAAGGTCATCTGGGTTATGAGAAAAATCTGCATCCATTTCAAAAATGAATTGATACCCTTTTTCGATACCCCATTTAAATCCATGAATATAAGCAGTACCTAATCCTTGTTTGCCTAATCTTTCTTCAATAAATAATTGATTAGGATATTTCTCCATCAAGGATTTTACTATTTCTCCAGTACCGTCGGGTGAATTATCATCAACAACCAGAATATGGAATCCAAGCCCCATTGAAAACACTTTCTCAATAATCAGAGCTATGTTCTCTTTTTCGTTGTAAGTTGGTATGATAACAATTTTCTCCAAACCTTAATTTCTATTTGCGCACTAAATTACAATTCTGTTCTTTTCAGCAACACTATTATTGATAAATACTTAAATAAATTTGCAAAATAATCCGGATTATCCTTTTTTTAACAGGGTTTTATTGAGTATCTCTGTAAGTTTTTGTTTGGTATTAATTGGAAAGTCGCCTTTCATCATCCAATCATAATACTGAGGTTCTTCCCTTAAAACCTGAGCTACTGGCTTTCCTTTATGCTTACCGAAATTGAAAACTTCTATCCCTTTATCTTTCACGAACCTTCGAGCAAAGTCTACAATATCATCTTCGCCAGTGAATTTAACAATGCTTTCCACACTATCACCAATTTGAGGATAGCGTTCTAATTGTGCTTCTAACACTTCCCAAGTAGCTGTTGCATCTGCTTCAGCACCATGTGCCCCTTCCAAAGTTTTACTACAATAAAATTTATAAGCAGCACTCAAAGTGCGCTGTTCCATCATGTGAAATATTTTTTGAACATCTACTAATCGTTTACCATCAACAGAATATTCAATACCAGCACGCAAAAATTCTTCCAACAACATAGGAATGTCAAAACGATTACTGTTATACCCACCCAAATCTGCGCCTTCAATGAATTGCTTTACTTCATTGGATATTTGCTTAAAACTTGGCGCATCTTTTACCATTTCATCAGTTATACCATGAATCGCACTGGAAGATTCAGGGATTGGCATCAATGGATTAACTAGTTTTCTCTTAACCAATTTAGAGCCGTCAGGAGAAATTTTCACAATCGCTAATTCAACAATTCGATCTGTAGTAATGTTGATTCCGGTTGTTTCCAAATCGATAAATGCGATTGGCCTTGTTAATTTTAATTTCATATTATCGATTATAAGTTCACTGATTTATTGGTAACCCTCTTTGCGAATGTAAGCATATCTATTCCATCATAATTGCCACTACTCATCAAAACTATATTTGAATTGCTAAAATCATATTTAAATAACCAGTCTTCAAGTTCTTGCTTATGATTCATAACAAGCAAACCTGGTTGATCAAACCCATGACGAATTTTATCGATTGGCAGATCTGGTAACCTTTTTAACTCCAATGCATGTTTAGAATAAAATACAATTGCTACATCAGCTTTACTCAATGCACCTTGGTATTCACCCATGAATTTTTCATTTAAACTACTAAAAGTATGCAGTTCCAATATGCCAATTAATTTCCGATTGGGATATTGTTGTTTAACTGCTTCAATGGTTGCTTTCACTTTACTCGGTGCATGAGCAAAATCTCGGTAAACATTCACATTTGAATTAAAAGCAAGCAATTCCAATCGTTTAGAAGCCCCGGTAAAATCTGCAATAGCAGTCACAAAATCATTTGCAGTAACGCCAATTTCTTTGCAGGCATAATATGCAGCATATAAATT